>DAOTXB010000690.1:0-30876 GCA_034435575.1 Anaerolineae bacterium | reverse complement strand
CAAACCTAAGTTTATTACCAAACACAGATGTAATTCGCCCAGTTGTTAGCGCTATTGACATTGTTAGACGTTCAAGAGAAATGTGGACAATTGATTTTGGTTTATTGGATGAGTCTGATGCAAAAAAATACGAAAAACCATATGAATATGTAGTTGAAAACGTCTATCCAATCAGATCAAAAAATCGTAGAGCTAGCTATGCTAAATATTGGTGGCGTTATGCAGAAGCAAGACCGGGAATGAGAAAAGCTCTAAAAAATTTATCAAGATTCATTGCAACACCTGGAATTGCAAAATATCGGTTATTTGACTGGATGAACAAAGAAACGCTTTGTAATCAAGGAACACTCGTCATCGCCCGTGAAGATGATTACTTCTTCGGGGTGTTGCACAGCAAGGTGCATGAGGTGTGGTCGTTGCGGATGGGGACATGGTTGGGTAAGGGTAACGACCCTCGCTATACCCCGACAACCACGTTTGAAACGTTCCCTTTCCCGTGGTCACCGGGGGCGGAGGACACAGAATCTAAGGCGTACACCGCAATCAGCGAAGCGGCGAAACAGTTGCATGAAGAACGGGATGCGTGGCTGAATCCGCCGGATGCCACACCGAAGCAACTCAAAGCGCGGACATTGACCAACCTCTATAACTCGCTGGCGGTGTTTCGGGGTCAAGATGCGATGAAAACCAAGCCCGCCGCCGCCGATTTCGCGCCCCGTCTCGCCCAATTACACGATGCGCTGGATAAAGCGGTGTGCAATGCGTATGGGTGGGATCAGACGATTCTGGACGATGAAGAGGCGATTTTGCGGGCGTTGTTGGCGTTGAACCTGGAACGTGCAGAATCACAGAAGGCATAACTGCATGAAGTGTTAGTAGGCATTTAAGTGATTGGTGGCGGGTCGTCATCCATATGTCCTTCGTCATCGTCACCATTGGGTGGGGCGCTTAAACCGCTCAATTCGCTCTGTAGCAATGCGAGTAGGCGTGTTCGCATCTCTGCACCTTTGCCAAATTTGGCTTTGGCGAGCACGGTTAATTCGGTCTCTTTGCCCAATTCACCCGTTTTGCTGATGACCTGCCACGGTTCGATCAAATTGGGGAGACGGGTCATGGCTGTTATGCTGAGTGCTTCCAGATGGTCGAGGGTTTTACCGACTTCGGAAGCGGGCACTTTGAGGGTGACGGTGGTCGGGGAACTATCCCCCAGGCTAAAATTGCGAACCAGGCGAATATCACCGTTGGGCATGGTGTAAAGCTCACCGTCTAACCCACGCACCTGTGTAATCCGCAGACTGATGCGCTCCACGATGCCTTCCACGCGATGTGGCGACATGGGAAATTCAATTTTATCGCCGACATAGTAAATATCTTCAAAGATGAACGATAATCCGGTGAGGTAATCGCTAATAAAGGGACGTGCGCCCAAGCCAAAGGCGGCGCTAAACAAACCGACCACCCACAGGAGCGTATCCGGGCTAAAAAACAGAGAAAAACTGGCGAGTGTGGCAAAGATAAAGGCGACGATACTAATGGCGCTGGATGCTAAGCCCTGTAATGTCCGCAAGCGCTCGAAGCCACGCGGGTTGTCGCGCATGGTGATCTTGCCTAACGGTTGCAAGCGTTTAGCGACTGGTGCGGAGATGCGATGCACGATGTAAGCAAGCGTAAAAAAGAACATTATAGGTAATGCGTAATCTACAAAGTAGGTTTGGATTGTGTCGAGTTCTGACATAATGTGTCGCATTTGCTCATCTGTGGACGATTAAGCTATGTAGCATAGTGTATCTAACCACTCTTTTTCAAGTCCGCGCATTCGATGTGCCACTCTTGGGCATATTGGTCGTCACTATTGCCATAGTGCAATTACGCTATGTAACACGTTGTCTGTGAATCGGGAAACCGTTGGTTGTCAAGCGAAGGCTCTGTGCATACAATGAGACGGTGCGGGAGGTAGACGATCTATGCTCCCGTTTTCCTTGTATTTGTAGATGATGGTGTGGTTATATGACGACACTACCCGCTGATGGTGTGCCAGTAAACGATACGCCCTCCGCATTAGATACCATGTTCCAACGCTGGCGCAAGTTTTTCGCTCCGGGCGACCTGAGTGCGATGTTGATTGTGCTCATGTTGTTGTTGATGCCCGCGTTATCGCTCAATGCCGCCGATTGGCCCGTGAATATGCGCGTGATCGTACCGGTACTGGTAGCAAGCGCGCTTCTAGGGCTGGTGCTGGCACGGAGTCAGTTCAATGAATTACTGGCGTTGATTATCAGCACAACCTATGGCATTTGTTTTATCGTCATGATGGCGGCAATCAATGAACCTGGGAACATCGGCGAAGGGGTGTATTCCGTCTTCTTGCGCTCGGTGCAATGGCTGGTGGACGCAACCTCGAACCGGATCAACACCGATGAATTGGTGTTTACCCTACTCGTGGCGACGCTCTTCTGGTTTTTGGGCTACAACGCGGCGTGGCATGTGTTCAGGATTGATCGCGTGTGGCGCGTGGTGTTGCCGCCGGGGCTGATTCTGGTGACCAACAATGTATTTTATAATGGCGATAATAACCTCAACGTATACCTCGCGGTGTTCATGTTCACGGCATTATTGCTGATTGCGCGGTCAAATCTGGATGCCCGTGAGTGGGAATGGTATGCCAATGGCATCCGCGCACCTCGCCGTTTGCACCGACAATTTATGCTGGTGGGGTCAGCGCTAGCGATGTTCACACTGGTGTTTGCATGGAACACGCCATCGGGCGATTTACAAGATCGACTCGACAATTTTCAGGAATTTTTGCAGTCTGAACCCCTGCGTCAGGTAAGTGAATTCTGGAGTCGATTATTCTCCACAATTGATGCGCGTGGTCCGACCACCGCAGATTATTATGGAGGGGATACGCTAGATTTAGGCGGCGCGATTCAACTGGGCAATCAAACCGTGATGCTGGTGGAAGCAACTCCTGATCGTCGCTATTATTGGCGGTCACGAGTATTCGATACCTACGAAAGCGGTCGCTGGACACCCGCCGCAGACACCCGCTTAACAGATAACCAGGCACCGTTGGATGTTGTGCTGGAGAATTATGCCTCACGACAAGCTGTACAACAGGAATTTACCATAGCGCTCAGTGGTAGTCGGCTCGTCTATACCGCGCCACAACCGTTGCAGGTCGATTTAGAGACGCGCTCTGATCTGCGCTATACAGAACCGGAAGGTGCCCCTATCCGCCCGATGAATATTTCTGTGATTCGTCCGATTGAAGTCTTAAATCGTGGAGAGTCTTACACGGCTACAAGCTCTATGAGTGTGGCGAGTGCTTTTGAACTGCGAGCGGCGAGCACAGTTTATCCTGAATGGTTGAACCCGACCTATTTCTATGTCTCCCCTTCGGTTACTCAGCGCACTATTGACCTGACTAATCAGATTATTATCGAATCTGGCGCGACCAATGCTTACGATCAAGCTAAGGCAATTGAGGCATGGTTGCGTAATAACATCACGTATAACGAGAGCATCCCCTCCCCGCCGAACGGTCAAGATCCAGTAGATTGGGTATTGTTCGATTATCGGGAGGGATATTGCAATTATTACGCATCATCCATGATTGTCATGTTGCGTTCACTCGGTATTCCAGCGCGCATGGCGGCAGGATTTGCACAGGGTATGTGGGACCCGGTGGAAAATGCTTATGTGGTTAGTGAGCGCGACGCACATACCTGGGTAGAAGCCTACTTCCCCGGTTATGGGTGGATTGAGTTCGAGCCAACCGCGGCACAAGCACAGCTCAACCGTGATGGCGATGAAAATATCACGCCACAACAACCGGTTGCGCCTCCGGCACAGGACCCCACAGCCACACCAACATTGACACCGACTGCGACATTTACATCTACACCAGATGTCACGCCGTCTCCACCACCGCCGGATCAGCAGAATAATCCAAATCCACCAACTCCGACCATCACACCGACGTTTACGCCATCACCAACTGCGACTCCGGTCATCGTACCGACCCAACCAGCACCGATTCAACCGGAGCCACAGGGACCACTGTCGTTTATCCTACCCGCGCTTGGGCTGGCGCTACTGGGTCTATTGCTGTTAGGCGTTGTCGCCGCGATCATCACGTTTATCTGGTGGTGGTGGGAATGGCGCGGCATGCGTGGCTTAAGTCCGGTATCCCGTGCTTATGCGCGTCTGGAACGTTATATTCCATTGATTGGTATTCGCTTTGATGAGCGCCAAACGCCAGAAGAACGGCGCAAGCATGTTGCCAGCAATTTGCCACAGGTAGAACGTCCTGTTACGGCAATCACACGTCTGTATACAACCGAACGGTATGGACGCGGTGATCGTCATCCGGCAGAATCACAGCGCAAGACTGACATCGTAGACGACGCATGGCAGGATACCCGTAAAAACATTCTCCAACGCTGGCTACGACGTTTTAACCCCTTCCGGCGTGGCTAAAAAATCACTCCGTTTGTAAGAATCAAAAAGGGCATCCGTAGATTACAGGTGCCCTTTTGTTTTGCGGTTTAGTTTTGTACTAACTAACGCTCATTGACGATACTAAA
The DNA here is from genome assembly GCA_034435575.1 of Anaerolineae bacterium. Taxonomy (GTDB): domain Bacteria; phylum Chloroflexota; class Anaerolineae; order Aggregatilineales; family Phototrophicaceae; genus JAVJSU01. Next base: position 26,290 of record DAOTXB010000690.1, on the reverse strand, counting down.
TACCATTGGACGACGTTTGGTTTCATTATAGAGCAAACGACTAAGGCTTTCCTGCAATTTATCACGTCGTCTGCCGTTACTATTGACGTTATTCGACATCACATTATCGACGGTTTCGCGCACTTGCCGTAAGAGTTCGTCCGAATCACGCAGATAGATGAACCCGCGTGAGATAATCTCTGGTTGACCAATGACATCACCGGATCTACGATCCACATTGACCGCGACCAGTAAGAACCCATCACGCGCAAGTATCTCACGATCACGGATGACGATTCGCCCCACATCGCCAACACCGCTACCATCCACAAAGACATACCCACCCGGCACACGTTCACCAAGTTTGATGCCATATTTATCAATTTCGACCACGCGACCATTTTCGATCACGAATACGTTATCTTTCGGGATGCCGGAGTCGACGGCTAACTTGGCGTGTTGATGAAGATGACGCAATTCACCATGTACTGGAAGCAGATATTTCGGCTTTACAAGGTTAAGCATCAAGCGCATTTCTTCTTGACGCGCGTGACCGGATACGTGTACCGATTCAATCGGATCGTAAATCACGTTTGCACCGAGTTGAAACAGTTTATTGATCGTCCGGCTAACCATCTCTTCATTGCCCGGAATGGGATGAGAAGACAGTATGATGGTATCGTTTTTCTCGACCTCAAGTTGACGATGACGACCCGTGGAAATACGTGTCAATACCGATGAGGGTTCACCCTGCGACCCGGTGACCATTACCACTAACTTGTGTGGTTGAATGCTACCAATCCGATTCAGATCAACGATCATCTCTTTCGGTACATCCACAATACCGAGTTTCATCGCCATTTCAACATATTTACTCATGCTGTAACCGGCAATGGCAATTTTTCGATCATAACGTTTAGCGGCATCCGCTACCTGTTGGAAGCGCGAAATAAGTGATGCAAAGGTGGCAATCAGAATTCGCCCTTTCGCATCCTTGAAAACACGATCAAACGCAGGATCAATCACCGTTTCTGAAGGTGTCCATCCTGCTTTGTCAGCATTGGTACTATCTGCCATCAAAAGTAGTACGCCACGGCTGGCAAATTCTGCTAATTTAGCATAATCGGGCTTTTTGCCGTCGACAGGGTTGTTATCAAACTTGTAATCACCTGTATGTACGATAAAGCCATAGGGTGTGTGAATACCATACCCCACACAATCGGGGATGCTGTGACATACATGGAAACTTTCTAGCTTGAACGGTCCAACATGGACGGTATCACCGGCATTAAAGGTATGTATCTTAGTAGAATCTGCGAGATTGGCTTCGCGTATTTTAACCTCGATCAAAGCAGAGGTTAGCGCCGTTGCAAATAAGGGCACGCCTTTAAATGCGTCGACGACGTGTCTAACCGCACCAATATGATCTTCGTGACCATGTGTATAGACGATACCATGCAGCTTGAGGTCATCACGCTCTATCAGATAACGAAAATCGGGAATGATGTAATCGACACCGTGCATGTCGTTGGCGGGAAACATGATGCCAGTATCAAGAATGATCGCATCATTTCCCATTTCAAACACGGTCATGTTCTTACCGATTTCACCCAGACCGCCAAGAGGAATTATTCGTAATTTAGGTTTTGCCATAACACATATGACCCGGCTATTTGCCAGGCGTTATCCTTTCTTATCTTAAATTATTCGTAACGAATCCTTGTAATAAATAATGCCTTTATTCCATTAATTTTAACAATAAAAATCACACGCCTAGCGCGGGGCGTTTAGATCACAAAGTGAGTACAACAAACAGCATTTTTGCATTTAACAAGTTATGATAAAGTTTTGCATTTTACCGAAGTATAAAACATTATACCATACGACTGTCAATAATAGCATTATAGTGCTAAGAATCTAGTTAAAACCGTCAAGTTGCATTGAAATAAGTACGCGTTTTCTCAATACGACAAGCACTATCGAGAACAGTTTTTAGGCTAAGAACTTCAAGTTACTGCTTTATCGACATGCTATTCTTCAACATAACGACGTTGAACGGCATTGTGAATTCGGGTAACAACCTTAAGCACTGCATCGGGGTTATGCGTTCCCGGTGTACCGCCCTCTTCAATAAAGGCATTTTTAAGGATGCGCCCCCAATTACCGGTACTTCGTAATTGATAATCGTGTATGTATTGCTCAATTGTTTCCGCGACTTTGCCGCTCGGCGGAGCAAGCATGCGTTGCAGGCTATGATAAACATCATCAATATCACGTGGGGCAATATGGGCAATGTCGGTCAGATTTCGATGCATGTAAAGACGTTTACGCTCGTAAAATTCTTCGAGAGACATTTCTTCACCTGTCGCAGTGCGAATTGTCATATCCGTACATTCACGGTCAGACACATCTTGCTGACGTTTGTATTCTGCTGTTTCCAATGGACCAATGAATGACCACATTTCATGGTCTTCATGCATAGCATCAAGGTCACAGCCATGTTTACGGAAGTAGCCTTCTACAATCGCATGAGAGTATTCAAAATCAGTCAGCACTGCCGCCTGACGTGATGCACTGACATTAATTGGCATTCCTGTACTTTCCACCGTACAAATCCGCTTACTCATGGAAAGATCGGGACGGACACGACCAATCGGGTTGTGCATAGATGAAATTGACTGCCCTAACCCATCTTCGTGCAACATCGCCCGTGCCACTGCGTTCACGCGCTCCGTGTACATTAATTCGGCAAATTTTTCTAAAGCACCAGCCTGAAAATGTGGGCTGAGTGGCATCTCAAAATAGCGACCGGTTACCGTTGAACGGCGCAAATATTCTCTCGTACACAATAGGTCTGCATCACAAGTTCCGTTGACAAACGGACCACCCTTAAGCACCGAACTATTGGCGATGGCGCTCGCACTACGCAAGAGAGTATAAAATGTCAATAAACCGAGCCCCTCAGAACGTCCCGCAAGGTCAAGATGAATATGACAGCCTTGCAAACGGAAAATTTCCACCACATTGGCTTCAGGGTTCATATCGTAGCGCTGTTTTATGGTATTTTGTATTTCTTCATATTCGGGGAAAAATTTATTGACCTCGACCATAAGATCAACAGCAGTATGCACCTTCGGATTATCGGTCAGTTTAAAGTCACTTTCGACAGGATATGCAGACAGCATAGCAGTGACTAAACCGGTATCCCGACTAGAAAGTGCTAATGCCTTCATAATACCATCCAGCGACTGACGAGTGCGATGATATCCAACACCAGGCGCAACGTGCGCTTCTACTTGATACTGGCAGGCTTCACGGTCAATCTGTGGGGTGATGCCAAGGCGACGCGCATGATTTTCATAACTCTCGATATACGCTTCCATATCGGATTCTGAAGGTCCTGAGCCATCGGGATAAAGTAGCCCTAGCTCAAGTTCCGCCCCCATCGCACGAATTCGGGTTGAAGGCGTATCAGTTTCTTGAATATTTGTGTAGTTCACACCGGGGTTCAAATTATAGGGGACAATGCTTTGAATAAATGATTTACCGCTTCGGTATCGCTCACTAACGAGGCTACCAAGTACAAATTTTTGACCATTAATTTCAGTAAGTATCACATTGGCAGATTTTGGATTATCCAGATCATAATGCGTAATGATTGGGGCATTGATGGCTTCCTCGAAAGTTTTGACTGAGAAATCAGGTACACCTGTGTCCTGTAATTCGCGTAATTTTGCGTTGAACTTTCGTTTTTTCTCTTCTATGACCTGCCAACTCACTGCCCGGCTAAACGCTTCCATTGCCTCATTAGAGGGTAGTGGTGTGTCCATGAATATTCCTTCCCGAATGTTGCAGTTGTACATCGCACCCTACTATTATACATAGCAATTCCTGATGTGTATAACAAAAAAAATGCACAGGATTATTCATGCACTTCGCACATATTGCGGTAGTGAGGTCAGTCGCATGAGGTTTATCTATGCCTGTGCTATAATTCTGCTGGTAACTTCATCTATTTTTAAAAGGAGCTTTAAAAATTATGGCATATGATCACATCGTTGTTCCAGACGAAGGACAGAAAATTACAGCGTCTGGTGGCAAGCTCAATATCCCCGATAACCCGATGCTCACATTCATCGAAGGTGACGGCATTGGCTATGACATTATGACCGCAAGTAAACGCATCTGGGATGCGGCGGTAGAAAAAGCATATAACGGCAACCGTAAAATTTCCTGGGTAGAGATTTATGCCGGAGAAAAAGCGGCAGGCATCTATGATGGTGACTACATGCCGGAAGAAACCTTCGATGCGATGCGCGAATTTCTGGTTGGCATCAAAGGTCCCTTGACCACACCAGTTGGTGGCGGGTTCCGTAGCTTGAACGTCACCTTACGTCAGGTGCTGGATCTGTACAGTTGTATTCGACCTGTCAAATGGTATAACAACGTGCCCAGCCCCCTTAAGGAACCCGAAGGTGTAGATGTGGTGATCTTCCGCGAAAATACGGAAGACATTTATGCAGGCATCGAATTTGAAGCCGGCACTGCTGAAAATGAAAAATTGGCAAAATTCCTGCGTGAGGAAATGGGCGCGACAGGTTTCTTTGAAGGCGCTGGTCTGGGTATTAAGCCGATTAGCGAATTCGGAAGTAAACGCCTCATTCGTGCGGCAATCCAATACGCGATTGAACGTAACCGTAGCGCGGTAACACTCGTACATAAAGGCAATATCCAGAAGTTCACCGAAGGCGCATTCCAAAGGTGGGGCTATGAATTGGCGGCAGAAGAATTCGCACAAGAAACCATTTCATGGGATGATGTTGCACAAAATCACGGGGGCAACGTGCCGGAAGGCAAAATCCTGATTCAAGATACCATCGCAGATATTATGTTCCAGAAAATGCTTCTACGCCCGCGTGAGCACGATGTCATCGCCACGACCAATCTGAACGGTGACTACCTCAGCGACGCATTGGCGGCAGAGGTTGGCGGTGTGGGTATCGCACCGGGGGCAAACATCGGTGACGAAATCGCACTGTTTGAGGCAACACACGGTACAGCGCCCAAATATACCAATCTTGACAAAGTTAACCCCGGTTCACTTTTGTTCAGTGGTGTAATGATGCTGGAGCACATGGGTTGGTTCGAGGCGGCAGAACTGATTACAAAGGGTTATGAAGCCACATTAGAAGACAAAATCGTCACTTATGACTTCGCACGCCAATTAGAAGGCGCAAAAGAAGTCAAGACAAGCGAGTTTGCCACAACCATTATCAACAATATGTAAGCTAAACTTTAGCGTTTTTGGCGGGTATGGCATGGTCTATACCCGCTTGTAAACGAAGGTCATCATCCCATGCCCCCCACACGTCCCACCATCTCACAACGTTGGATAACCGTACTGGCACTGGCAATTGTCGGTGGTGGTGGATTAGCCGTTCTGGCGATGTTGCAAGGTGCCACTTTGCCTGCGCTGGTTATCGGAATCAATGCCATTATTATCAGCATTGTAGCCATGAAGAAAATTCAGCAAAAACGACAAAATATTCCGCAGAATCCGCTTATTGAGCGATTGATTACACCAACTCAAACTAATAAAGATATCATATCGCTTTATCAACAGGTACAGGCGCAACTCACCAACTATGATTATGCTGACGCCCTAAAAACCACGAACCACCTTGTGAAACTTGATCCTGATGATCCGATTGCACATTATAATCGCGGGCTTATTTTTGCAGATCAAAACGCATGGGTAGAAGCACTCAACGCATATTCTGAGGCATTAACGCGTGATTCTGACATGTTTGCCGGTTATCGAGAACGGGCACAAGTGTATTCTCAACTTAAAGAATGGCAAAACACGTTAGATGATTGCAACCATGCGTTGGCGAAGACTTCAGACGCAACGCTGTATAATCTGCGGGGTGTGGCACACTTCGCTCTTGGTGACTTTGAAGAATCACTTAAGAGCTATACACAAGCAATCACTATCAATGATAACAATGCCGACTTTTATAATAATCGAGCAGTCGTCAAACAAAAATTGGATGATCTACGGGGCGCGATTGACGATTGTCGAAGAGCAATAGCCCTTAACCCTAACCTCGATACCGCACGAAAACAGATGAAACGGTTGCAAAAACAGTTGAGCTGATCTCAATAGTTGAGTGGTTCGTCATGCGATTGCTGTAAGAGTGTCCGCGCGATGACCAACGCGATCATTGCCACAATGACAAGAATCACCCCTGCCCATAATGCCGCAGAAAGGTCACGTTCTAGCACATTGTAGACCAACAATGGCATCGTCTGGGTGATACCGGGCAAACTCCCCGCAAATAAAATGGTCGCACCAAATTCACCCAGAGCGCGTGTCCAACTCAAAATTCCACCCGCGATCAATGCACGTCTTGCAAGGGGAAGAGTCATGAATCGGAAAACTGCCCACGTACCGGCACCATCCACCCGCGCGGCATCTTCCACTTCCGAAGGAATTTCAGAGAAACCGATATGCGCGGCGCGAATGTAGAATGGTGCGGCGACAAATGTCTGTGCAATGATAACGGCGGTGGTGGTGAAAACAATGTTGATCCCTAGATCATCTAAAACGGGTCCTAAAAATCCGCGCCGACCAAACGTGACTAACAATGCCAATCCGGCTACAGCAGGCGGCAACACTATCGGCAATTCTACGATCAAATTGACCAACCAGCGCAAGCGAAACCGTTGACGAGCCAGTAAATACGCCAGAGGAGTGCCGAAAATCACGGTCAATGTTACAGAAGCAGATGCTGTGGAGAGGCTCAGTAAAATCGCATCAGTCACCCCAGCAGACTGCATTGCCTGCCAGCCCCGTGTTTCGATAGCCCGAAAAATTAGGACGATTACGGGCAAGAACAGGAGTAATAGCGCACATGATGCCATAAAAGCAAACGTCAAACTCATTAGGCGCTCACGGGTAGTAAGTCGATTTAAACGCGTGAAAATCACAACCAATCACACTTAATTGCCGAAATAAAGTGGCGTTTTCAGGATAATTGAGGACATTAGACCATGACTTGCTATGATGTTTTGCCCGTCCCTAGACAGCACATAGTCAATAAATAAACGTGCATCGTCACGATTATCACCATCGACAAGTGGCGCAATAGGATACGTAGCCATCCGATTATAGTCGGCGGGGATTTCAATCATATTAACCTGTGATGCGATGTCTGGCGTGACATCAGACACGTAAACAAACCCGACATCAGCCTCACCAAGCGTTATTTTCAGTACCACCCGTCGTACATTATCTTCTTCGGACACAACATTTGCGAGTACATCCGATGCATATGAACGCCCAAATATTTCGGAGAGATTCTGCAACACATCCTCAGTATATGTACGCGCCGGAACCCCTTGAGAAGCGACCACTAATTGAATGCGTTCATTTGTGAGATCAGGGAGTGAATGGATTTGTGCTGGATTATCCAATGGTGTGATAAGCACAAGGCGGTTACGTGCAAAGGGACGCGCCCTAGAGGTGAGCAACCCTTCTGCTTCGACCCGTGACATTTGAACATCATTTGCACTTGCGAAGACATCGGCGGGCGCACCCTGCAAAATTTGGGTTGCCAAAGTAGATGATCCTGCAAAGTTTAGGATTACATCGGTATCAGGATATTGTGCTTCAAAACTTGCTTCTATGGATAAAAACGCATCGGTCAGCGAAGATGCGGCGAATACAAACAGGCGACCATTACCCTGTGCATCACCGATTGTTGGTGTAATCACCAAGCCAACACAGATGATACCCAAAAGCATAATATACGGGCTGATGTGCCCGACACGATACTTCACTGACATCATATTTAACACAGTTAACGGACGTTTGAATACGCGAGACAACACACTGACCTTCTTACACACTTCGCTTTATGCTCCCTATTCTAAAGTTCAACCGCTTACAAAACAATAACGCTTCATGGCAAAGCCACACAATTAACCGTAAAATATAACCATTATGAGAATTGCAGAGGGCGCAGAACGCGATAAGTTATTATGACTTCAGCCATGACACAACGTATTCTCATTGTGGATGACGATCATCTCAATCATGAAGTGCTAGAGGGTATTCTTGGCTTTGCGGGTTACGAAGCCATTCATTGTTATCGTGGCAAGGATATTTGGGAACATGTTAAGGATAACATTCCCGCACTTATTTTATTGGACATGCGAATGCCCGATGGTGATGGAATCACCCTTTGTAAAGCGCTCAAGTCGAATGAAAAAACAAAAAACATTCCTGTGATTATTATTACCGGACAAGCACGGGACAAATCACAGCGTGAACAGGCACTTGATGCAGGTGCGGTAGATTTTATCGAAAGAACAATGGATGTAGATGCTCTGCTGGAGCATGTGGAAAAACATTTGTAGTTGATACACAACCACACGTTTACCCCACGACTGCAATACACAGTCTTGGAATCTTATCCAGACCTGTTAAAAATAGACTACACTTTGTCCTAGATTTAAGCGTTTTCGTGATATCTAGTGATTTTATCAGTTTGAGAATAACTCAATGGGTTTTGGCAATCGTCCCACTACACAATCTACCCGTCCGGGTCGAGGGCGACGCGGACCACCCGCCTGGCTGATCTTTCTGTTAGGTGTAGCGTTCGTCATGGGTGCCTTTTATCTGTGGCAGGGTGTCAACGATTTTATCCAAACTGAAGGTCGTGGCATTTTAGAATCGCGCACATTACAGGCAGAAGTCAGTACCGCAACCGCTATACAGATTACTTTACGTGCGGGAGATGTGCGTGTTACGGGCTTGCCCACCGGCACCCCTATCCCTGAGTGCATGGATTTTATTGTGATTGTTGAGCGGGCAAATATCCGCGAAGAACCACAGGTACAGGGGCAGTTTATCCAGACGGTAGATGAAGGGAATACGCTGTGTGCATTGTCAATATCCGGTGACTGGTATTTGCTCGACCTCAATCCCAACACAAGACGGATTGAAACCGGTTATATCCGTGAAGATTTGGTCGAAGCCATTAACCCGACTCCAACACCATCGAATACATTTACACCCGCGCCAACCGTCACAAATTTACCAACGAACACGCCAAGCATCACACCAACCCCACGCCCGACCAATACAGTGAATCCTGATGTCACAAATACGCCTACACCATCGCCAACCGCGACACCGACAGCACCCAACATCAGTGCCTAGCATCTTATTCACATGCGGTTGATATGCGCTCGCTATTTTTACGGACAACTAGACATAGTCATTCATAATGACGTATCCTTAACAGCATTCCAACATTCCTGAAGCACAAAAGTTAGAGCTACACATTTTGATTAGGCAAATATGTACTTCACCTATACAATAAAAAAGTTCTTGTGTATTTTCACGCTCCATCAGGGGGACGTATGGACGCAATCGTACAAGTCGTAATTGGTATCATCTTCATTTTCAGCTTATTGGCAATTCTGGTCACTCAAATCAACACGTTTATCAGCAATTTGCTTAAATGGCGCTCCAAAAATTTAAAAGATGGCTTACAGCAACTGGTCACCGACAAAAAATTACAAGTATGGTTGTTGACACATCCATTAATCAACATGGTCAAACAAGACCTTGACCCGAAGCTCAAATTTGAGGAGCAGATGGATGAGATTGTCAATTCAGAGGTGACTGAACTAACCTATCTTTCATCCGAGACATTTATCAATGCCTTGATTGATATTCTGTTGGTGGAAGCGGATAAACTTTACAAGCCACTTTCAGACGCGGTTCGGATTATTAAGGACGAAGACACCCAATCAAGAATGCGTGAGCTAGTGCGTATGCTACGCTCTGGGTTTTCTGAGCAAACTTTACGCGAACTACGCGCCATTGTAGAAGCTATTCCTGAACCTGCGGCGCGTGAAAACTTGATTAAAGCGATCAACGGCATTGAAGCAAATTTATCAAAGCTCAACTTCAAGACCGACCAAATCGTCCCGATCCTTGAAGGCGTGGATAAAATCAAAGATCTACGTTTACGACGCGTTTTACAAACTATTCTAGTATCTGCCAACACATTGGAGGATGCGAGAAATAAGTTAAGTGGCTGGTTTGATGATGGGATGACACGGGCAAGCCATGTGTATAAGAAACAGATGGTTTACTTCTCCCTTGCTGTTTCACTCGCTCTCGCGGTCATCTTAAATGTTGATACATTATTCATCTCTCGCAGTCTATGGGAAAATCCCGAGTTGCGACAATCCCTAGCAGAGTCGGCAGTTCAATTTGACCAGGGCGCGGCGAGTACACAACTCATCAAACCTGATAGTTCAGACGATGAAGAAATCACGCTTGAGGAGTTACAAGCCGAGGCAGAGTTGATTGGCGAGACGGTACAAGATTTACTTGAATTACAATTACCGATTGGCTGGGAATTTACTGAAGTGACTGATGAGATGGTCACCGCAAGTCGTATATTAGGGTTACCTGATCCACAATCCAACAGTCGCAATCTGTGGAATTTGATACCGGGGAATACTTCGGGCTGGGTGGGCTTATGGGTTCAAAAAATCATTGGACTACTTGCCACGACAATTGCGGCGGCACAGGGGGCACCCTTCTGGTTTGATCTGTTGAATCGCGTTGCTAGTCGTGGAGATACCAGCACAGAGAGCGCTAAAGGATAGCCAAGCAAGATCAACACAAATCGTAAAACGTAAAACAAAGGGGTATGGTCTGAAAATAAACCACACCCCTTTTTATAAGGCTTATTTAGTCAATCAGGCGTTTACCCATTTCCCCACCGACAGCTAACATAGAATTGACTGCTTCCTGTGAATGGGCTTCTGCATAAATCCTCAACACAGGTTCCGTTCCACTTGGACGGATCAACAACCAGCTTTGATCTGCAAGATAAAATTTCACGCCGTCCATCGTATCCACACGTTTCACAGATTCGCTATTAATGTGTGTAGGTGCGTTATCGACCAGGTGCTTCACGATTTGTTCTTTAGGCATCTGTTTTTCAAGACGCGCATCATGCCGTGCGTAATGTGCAGGACCATAATTTGCCTGCAAATCTGAGACAATTTCATGAAGTGGCACACGCGCATATGCCATCACTTCCAGTAGCATCAACCCCATCAGCACGCCGTCGCCTTCCGGGATATGACCGCTAATACTAATGCCGCCGCTTTCCTCACCACCAATGAGCACATCGTTACCCATCATGAGATCAGCAATGTGATTAAAGCCAACCGGAGTCTCATGCAACGTTAGCCCGTATTTTTCTGCTAGCGAATCAATCATCAATGTCGTGGAAACGGTCTTTACAACATCGCCCCGCAACCCTTTATTCTCGACAAGATGGCGCAAGGTCAAAGCAAAAATATGATGTGGGTCAATGAAATTGCCGAGAGAATCAATCGCGCCGATACGGTCTGCATCGCCATCCGTCGCCAACCCAACATCTGCTTGCACACGCTGTACCGCCGCCACAAGATCATTTAGATAGCGCAGAATTGGCTCAGGGTGAATCCCACCAAAACCAGGGTTCAACACACCACGAATCTCGGTCACATGGCACCGTGTACGGGCTAAAATACTTGAGAGTACACCACGCCCAGAACCCCACATCGCGTCAGTGACGATACTCAATTCCGAGCGTGAGATCATGTCAAGATCAACCAAATCTGTGAGATGTTGATAATATACCCATGACGGATCAAAGCGCATAATTTTTTCTTCGTCTACCGCTTTTTCGTAATCCATGAGCTTGACATTGGCAATTTTGCCACCCAATTTTTGTAACTCTGCTTCAATCTCAGACGACTGTGCTGACGTCGCGGAACCACCATAACTTGCCTTGAGCTTGAATCCGTTATAACGCGGGGGATTATGGCTTGCCGTAATGACGATGCCAGCATCGGCTTTTTTGTCGATCACATTGAATGAAATTGCGGGTGTTGGGGCATCCGTTCGTGTTAACCATGCCGTGATGTCATTCGCCGCCATAACCCGCGCTACATCCATTGCAAAACGATCCGAGAGAAAACGGGTATCATAGCCGATCACCACCGAAAGGGGCTTATCGCCGTCATGTTGATTGTGCAACCAATTCGCAACAGCCTGCGTGACTAGACGCAAGTTTTCAAAGGTGAAGTTATCGGCGATTATCGCGCGCCAGCCGTCGGTACCAAACTGAATCATTGAATCTTCCTCTCAGCAAGCAAAGAAAAAGCGTGGCGACTGACCACGCTCAAAATCGTTAATTAAACAAATTCCAATGAATTATAGCGGACGAGATCCACTCACATCTAGACCGGTCTTCTCCAAAAGCTCAACCGCACTTTCTGAAGTCGGATCAAGATCATGCAAAATGCTATAGGGTAGTTTATGCTCATTCACATACTCAGGAAGCATCTTGATCGTTTCGATCATATCATCGGGGCGTAACTGTCCGAGGCGTATGCCAGCGGAATTGAGTGTGGCGCGTATTGGACCAATATCCTGACCATGTAACGCCGCAGAAATCAAGATTCCGGGACCGACAAGATCCGCATAGGGGATACGGCTGACCTTGCGCTCCATTGCATAGGCAAAGTATTGCTCACTGCCTTCCTGCGGGCGATTATGACCGAGTTGATTGGTCAAACGTACTTCCATACAGGTTAAATCTAGCAGGTTTTGTAGCGATTCTACGCGCCCTTCACCAACACCGGGCGCAATCTTAAAAGCTTGTTGGGCAATCCCTGCCGCAAGACCCGCCGCCCATGGCTTAAATCGCTCTAGTGGGGTATTTTTATTGCGTTCCGCCGCATAGCGCCAATCCAGCAATCCCGTGACAATACTCAGGATTTCTGCAATGCCCGTTCCACGAATATTCGCCGGAGCTTGACTTACGACATCCCAATCAATATAGACAACTTCAGCGGGTCCGGTTGTTTCATAATGAACGGATTTATTCTCACGCACGGCAACAATCGCGGTAAAGAATCCATCAACACTTAGTGCAGTGGGCACAAGCACGACGGGTATTTCGTTTTTCCAGCCGACATACTTCGCAACATCGGCAACAAGACCACCACCAATGCCATAAATAACCTCAACTTGAGGTGGTAAATTTTGTGCAAGGTCATCCATGAAATCAACATTTGCGGTATGTGGCTCCGCCTGTACCACAATCGGTAGCTCGAACATAGAGCCGACCGCTTGCCAGGCACGTCGTCCGGTCAACACCGCACAGGGTCGCTCTTCACGGATGGTGTGAAGGGGTTGTGTTTCAATTCGTGGCAGATTCCAGATGCTCGTCATGGGCAATTTTGCTCCATCCCGGATAATTACGCGATATAATCAATCTTACAGGTGAGATATTAACACAAATTTCGTATTACGTCCCGTAGCGAAAACACCGCATCAATACAATATGAGCTATATTCTAACGCAATTTGGCGAAACGTGTGTGCGATGAAAGGGTTATAATTTTTTGAGAGACCTATTGGAGTAAGAATTCATGTCATTTTTTAGTAATCGGCGCCAGAATCAAGCGGAACCTGCAAGAAAAGATCCAACAACACTGTCCGCCGTATCCCTAACCCAACGTCAACCTATTGGTTTTGAAACTGTGCTTGGTACAAATAGTACGCTGAACGGCACACTAGAAAGCCGCGCAAACATCCGGCTTGATGGTGAATTTACAGGAACCCTCAAGATTACGGGTAATGTGCTCGTTGGCGAAACAGCGGAGATCAACGCGGATATTCACGCGAAAAATGTTTCTATTGCGGGTGCGGTACGGGGCAATGTCAGTGGTAAAAAGGTGCAACTGTTACGCACGGCAAAGGTATGGGGAGACATTAGCGCAACCGCCCTCACCACCGAAGAAGGCGCATTCATCGACGGTAAAATTTCTATGAACGCACCACAGGTTGAACAAAATGATGCCGAAATTGTCGATGCGGCTGATGAAACTATAATACTCGTCAGTGATGAACAGCAGGAAACAGATCTTATTGACGAGGATTCATCGTCGGCTGATGATGACGATACCGCCGTTGTTAAACGTTCCACATTGACGGAAAATCTTGATAAGATTGCAAACGCAAGTGAACGTATCGATGCACTTGAAGACGATAATGACAACAATTCTGATGATGACATAGCAGAGAAAGAGTAAATAGCGCGATGATTAATGTCCTTTTTGTCTGTCTGGGTAACATCTGTCGTTCCCCGATGGCTGATGCTGTGTTTCAAGATATGGTCAAGAAAGCAGGATTAGCAACCAGAATTACGGTTGATTCTGCGGGAACGGGTGGCTGGCATGTAGGCGAGCACGCGCATCGTGGCACGCGCGAAGTTTTGAAACAAAACAACATTCCCTACACTGGGCATTCACGTAAGCTAATACACAAAGATTTAGAGATATTCGACTATGTGTTAGCGATGGATAAAAGCAATTTGAGCAATATTGAGCGCCTGGCAAACGATAACACAGATGCTCAGATCACGATGTTTCTAAAGTATGCTAATGATGCAGGCACAGTCCGTGAAGAAGAAGTACCAGACCCATACTATACTGGGGGCTTTGATACGGTGTTTGATATGGTGTCTAAAGGATCACAGGCGCTTTTAGATTACATCCGAGAAGCACATGATCTATGACTTTGATTTCGGGGGATTGGGAGACGCTTTTAAGTGGCGCTCTACTTCAATGAGTAAAACATCACTGTTTTTATAATCTCCGATCATCGGCACAAAAGCCGCAACACCGACAACCAGCGACAAAACCGCTAACAGTGCCTGACCGGTAACAATCATCAAAACACAGACGATGAATAAGACACCAAACAAAATCCGTTGCCAATGTGGACTTACACCATCAGAAACATAACCATCAATCACTGTCACACCGCGTTCTCGCTTCGCTTCTCCATTAAGACGTGTGGTACGTTTAATGCGCCAAAATACGGGTAAGGTCACTGTGATAGAAAACTTACCCGTCTTTCTCTCTGCCCAACCATTGATCGCCGGACGGGTTTTCGTTGCCTTGACTTCCATGCGTTCTTGTAGAGTACGCATACACTGTGAAACAGATTTTTCGGTGAAGAGTGTAAAACGCAAATTACCCCCTGCAGATGGCTCAACATCACTGAAAGAAACGGGCACAAATAACTGCGCCCGTTGCATCTCTATTTTCGCAAAAAAGTGTAAGATTGAGATTAGATCATCGGCACTGTGATGCCACCATCAATCACAAATACCTGACCCGTTGCAAAATTTGAGGCGGGAGCGGCGAGGTAATGCGCTATCCCCGCGATTTCGTCGGGTTCACCAACACGACCAGCCGGTGTACGGTTGGTCACACCTTCTAAGAGTGTATCATTTTCCCAGATAGCCTGTGCGAATTTAGTCTTGATAAGACCGGGCGCAATCGCGTTCACTTGTATATTATCTGAAGCCAGTTCCATCGCGAGGGTTTGTGTCAGGTTGATGACCGCGGCTTTCGTGATGCTATAAATCCCTTGATAAGTGCCGGGACGTAAGCCATTTACCGAAGCAACATTGATTATTTTGCCACCACCACGCTCACGCATTTGAGCAACACACGCCTTGGTTAACCAGACATTCCCAAGCAAGTTAACTTCTATCGTCTTTTGCCACATGCTATCTTCTGCATCCAGAAGTGTACCAAAGTGTGGATTTGTGGCGGCATTGTTGACCACAACATCAACACCCCCATAAGTTGCAACGGTTTGCTCTACTAAAGCATTGAGTGCGTCTTTATTCCCATTATGGGCGGCAATTGGTATAGTATCATATCCAAGGGCTGTAAACTCCGCAGAAACCTCATCAAGTGATTCTTGTTTACGGCTGGACAGTACAACTTTCGCACCTGCCTCGCCAAAACGTGCCGCAATTGCCTTACCAATCCCGCGGGAAGCTCCCGTAATAATGGCTACTTTGCCACTAATGTTAAATAAATCGCTCATCGAACAGTATCTCCAAAGAATCCATCTAAATTTCACATAAATTATGAGCGATGTCGGGTTGACCGTCAACTCACTGTTAAGTCTCGTCCTCGTCATCTTGTTGTAACACAACAAAACCCCAGACTAGTCCAGCACCGTTGCCACCACCCGCCGCTTTGATCTCCCAACGATCATTGACGAGTTGCTCTAATTGTTTCTCTGCATCCTCACGCCCTTCACGATCATCAATAAAATTGACGATTTTTATTCGTTTCGCCATCATACTCCCCTTTCAATGCCAGTCATCAACGCTACTAAGATAGTCACATTGTAGCCCGTGTAAATGGGTTGCGACAATTTACAAACAAAGTGTTAAATGTTCAAAACGCATTCGCGCATATAATAATAAATAGCGCATTCAATAGAACGTTGTGGATATGATATACGACATTACCCGAACCGTCACGTCTTCGCTCGCAGTTTGGCCCGGAGATTCGCATTTTAGCCTGCAACAAATGTTGTCCGTAACCAAGGGTGACGCGGTCAATTTGACTACGTTGACATTAAGTGCCCACACAGGTACCCATATTGATGCATACTATCACTATACCGCAGATGGCGATCATCCGGCGACAATGCCATTAGATGCCTATGTTGGTAAAGCGCGAGTGGTCAGTGTGGATAAACGTGATGGTGCCTTAATGCCAGCAGATTTTTCGAATCGTGATCTATCGGATGTAGAGCGTCTGCTTATTCGCAGTTATGTGAGTAGCTTACCCGATGACCAATGGGCAGAAGAATTTCCGTACTTAAGCGTGGAATTGATCGAATGGTTATCCGGGCTAGGCGTGCGCTTAATCGGTTTGGATTCGCCATCGGTTGATGCGCTAAATAGTAAAGATTTACCATGTCATCACGCATTGAAGCGTCATAAGATGGTCAACATTGAAACACTCATGCTCCACAATGTACCCGACAACGACTATGAGCTGATTGCCTTACCCTTAAAACTTGACCATGCGTGTGGATCACCGATCCGCGCCATTCTGAAAACACTCGATTAGACGAGGAGAAAAACCAGATGCAGGGAGCATCCTTCATATACTTTTTCATTTTCAGCCTGATTATCGTTGGCATGTATATTGTTGTGCGTCGCCAATGGGTGAATCCCGGTGCCGCCGCCGCAGTTGGTATCGTTAGTGCGACAGTCGCCATGATGCTTACATTATCCGCGATGAATCCCGACATGATGGACGCACAGGCGATCATCTTTGGCTTTTTGATCGGGACAGGATTTGTGGTTACTGCCCTTGCCGTAGCGTGGTACTTCCACAGTAATGAAATCCGTGAAGCCCAACAACACGAGGCATACGCACCAGAATATGTAGAGTATGATGAACCAGAGGAGTATGCTACTGGCGTGGAATCGACGTAATCACAGGAATTCCAAGTGCATCCAAATCGGCTCTTGTGCGAAGGGTCGGATCAAGATATTCGGCAAGGAACGCTAAACCAATCCCTGCCAATAATGCCACGCCTAATCGTATTATTGCACCAAAACGATCTGCGAGTGGCGGTGGCGCGATGGTAATAATGGGTTCATCAAGGATAACCACATTAGCAGGTTCATCACCTAATTGTGGGAAATATTCCTGATTACGGGTTTGTAGCACATCAATGCTTGCCGCAACAATACTTTCAAAATCCGCTTCTATCGGATAGCTGAGAAAAATCTGCCCAACACTACGGGCATTATCAGCGGCAACACCAAAAGCCGCGGTATTTACCGTTACGCCATTTTCAGATGCAAGCCTCGCAACTTCATCCTTAAAGCGGCCCGTTCGTACCCAATCTGTGAAAGCGTTGACGGTCAACTCTGAGGCTAACCACACATCCTGAAAATCTCCTTCACGTTCGGGAATAGCTTCTAATACCTGTGAAGCCGTATAACGAAGCATGGTATTGAACCCACCAGATTCGGGTGAATCGCTAAAAAAATCTGGCAGAATAATCACCGCCGCGACCAGCACAGGAATAGGGATTAACCACCAGCGACGCATCAAAACACGGAAAATTTGTACCAGTTCCATGAAATTTCCTTATGGTGTCGAATGTATTGGATCTACCCACTCAAAGGCATGCTTCTCATAGGACGCGAGATATGCCTGTTGCACGAATGAATCAATTTGTGCATTAAACACATTAACATCAAATTTACGTGCGTGTTCACGCATCATAACAGGGTCATATTTGGTTTCGTCAAAAGATGCCATGGCTGATTCAAGGCTTTCAACAGTCATATCATCAAAATGTTCACCTGTAACACCAGAGACTACGGTATCCAGCGCCCCGCCCCCGCCATATGCAATCACAGGTCGTCCAGCGGCTTGTGCTTGCACAGGTGTGATGCCGAAGTCCTCTAAGCCAGGGAATAAAAATGCCCGACATCCCGCCATCAATGCGGGCAATTCCTCATCAGGAACATAGCCGAGAAATTCAACCGTTGGTCCCGCCATGGCTTGCAAGCGTTCCATATCGCGCCCTTTACCGCCGATCTTTAAGGGGAGATTTAAGCGTGTCGCTACCTGCACCGCAAGATCGATGCGTTTGTACGGGATCAACCGCGAGACGATCAAGAAGTAATCCTGCGGTTGCGCTTCAACTTCAAAGCGTTTTGTTTCTACAGGGGGATAGATAATCACAGAATCGCGATCATAATAGGTCTTGATGCGTTCCTGTATTTCAGTCGAAATAGCAATAAAATGGGTTACACGTTGAGCCGCATTGTAATCCCAGCGTTTGAGCCGATTCACCAATGGACGCAAGGCTAATTCAATCGGCTTACTGAACCCTTCACGGGAGACATAATTATCAAGTTGCCAGACATAGCGTGTCGGTGCGAGACAATAGCAAATATGGATAGAATCCCCGTGTTGTAAACCATGACAAAAGCCACTTTTATTGCTCAAAATGACATCATATTCGGAGAGATCTAATCCTCCCCACCCTACAGGATAAATAGGTAAATAGGGTTGATGATGACGGTAAATCCCGGGCAAACGATCTAACCAGAGTGTGCGAATATCCCACTCACGATAATAATCTGGCATGATTTCCGGTGCATAGATACTAGTGTAAACTGGACGTTGCGGATACAAATCAACGAGTGTTTTGAGCACGTCCTCCGCTCCGCCAATCTGATTCAACCAGTCATGCACAAGCGCTAATTTCACGCGTTTTTCTCCTCAAGGATAACGCGAATAGGTTCGTAGTAATGACGGTGGAAGGGCAACACTCCATATTGTTCAATTGCGGCTTTATGTCTAGCCGTGCCATAGCCTTTATGATTGGCAAAACCATATTGAGGAAATTCCGAGTCCAACTCCGCCATGAATGCATCACGGGATACTTTGGCGATCACGCTGGCGGCGGCAATGCTCAACATCCGGTTATCGCCTTCGATCATACTGACCTGTGGAATATCCATGCGTTCCGGCATCAGCATATCATCAAGAAACAGACAATCCGGAGTGAAATTTACTCGTTGCGTCAAATCATCTAACGCCCGTTGCATGGCTAAAAGTGTTGCGGGGACAATACCCATAGCATCAATTTCGTTGGCGGTGGCACTCCCGATTCCCCACCCAAGCGCAACCTCTTTAATCACTGCATCGAGTGTTTCTCGTTGGTTAGCGGTCATCTGCTTGCTATCACGCACACCCTTAAGTAATTTGGACAGGTCTTCTTTACCAACGGGTAAACAGACAGCACCCGCCGTCACCGGTCCTGCCCATGGTCCTCGCCCGACCTCATCAATCCCAACAAGATGCTTATAGCCGAGGGCATAATATTTGCGTTCGTGCTTAAGGCTTGCCGTGCGGTCTTTACGTCTCTTGGTTGTCATTGTAAAGCCCGCGCCACCCATTAAGGCGAATTTTTAGCGTTTCTAGGAGCATATCAATCGAATTTTGTAACGGCTTAATCTTAGAATGATCTTTGTAGTACCATGTAATTGGCACTTCGATGATCTTGTATCCACGCTGTTGGGCGATAAATAGTAGCTCCACATCAAAGCCCCAACCGTTAATTGTTTGTAAGGGGAAAATTTCCATCGCGACATCACGCCGGAAACACTTAAACCCGCATTGAGTATCGTTTAAGCCACGTACTGCGATGACCTTCACGATGAAATTAAACACACGTCCCATGATATGACGGAATTCTGGCTCATCAATCCGTACAGAACCCGGTGCCTCGCGCGAGGCGATGGCAATATCATAAGTCTCTAATTGCGGCGGGATAAATTTGAGTGATTCTTCTATGGGCATAGACAAATCCGCATCGCAGATGAACAAATATTGACCGGATGCCTGTAACATACCGGTGTTCACCGCCGCACCTTTACCCTGTGTGTTTTCTGTAATTACACGAATGTATTCGTGATTGTTTGCGGCAGATTGGGCAATTTCTAGGGTATTATCGTCACTGTTGTTATTGACAATAATCACTTCGACCTCAAACGCTTGCGCCTCCACAAAGTCAACGATTTCAAGAAGACTTTTGGGAAGGCGATCTGGTGAACCTTCGTTATATGCAGGAATTACCAGAGACAGTAAAGGGCGTGTTTGTGTGCTCAAATTATTCTCTCTGTGCTCTGTTAGTTCTGTGAATGCCATAAAATTGATTCCAGATAATCTTCTGAGACAGTACGCATCTGCTGGATTTTCCGGCGTTTGCGCCACATTTTCGGGATACCGCGTAAACCGGCAAACATACCACGTAGGCGCGCGCGAGCCGCTTCTCCACGCCATGCACGTAATGCATCTGTGGCGATTTTAAACTGTGTCCGCAAGACCTGCCAGCCATATTTACGCCAGAGCACGGTCGGATAATTCTTAATGAGTACGTAGATCAAATTACGTCCATCATAATAACTCGCGGTAACACCGCCACCGGTGGCAGAGAGATGATGGTACACGATAGCGTGGGGTGTGTAAAGACAGCGCCATCCGGCAAGTTGTGCCCGCCATGCCAGATCAACATCTTCCAATGAGAAGAAAAAATCATCATCCAATAACCCCACTTCATCCAACAGGGCTTTACGATACACAGAAGACCCACCACAGGCACTGAAGACATACTCTTCTTCGTCAAATTGTCCGGCGTCACGTTCCCATACACCACGATTCCCCGCCTTACCGCTCACCGTGAAGAAATCACCGGTTGTATGGATGTGATCTCGACGATCAAACAACAGCATCTTACTCGCCACGATACCGACTTCCGGGTGTCGATCAAAGCCACTAATGCACGCTTCTACCCAATGTGGATGTACCTCTGTATCGTTATTGAGCAAAGAAACAAATTCCCCCTGCGCTATTTGGATACCCGCGTTGCAAGCACCCGTAAATCCGAGATTTTTCGATAATTCCACCAGAATCACATCAGGATAACTTTCTTTGATGAAGGCTTGCGAACCATCTTCAGAGGCATTATCCACAATAATCACCTCGACATGCGAGTAGGTCTGTTGTGCAATTGCATCAAGGCAGGTTTTTAGGAATTTTTTGCCATTCCAATTGGGAATGACTATTGAGAACAGAGGATCAGTCATGAAATACCTTTTGTACAATCTCAGGCGCATGATAGGCCACATTTTGCAGTTCTGCGAGGGAGAACCAGCGCGGGGTCTTGTCCACATCACCATAGTTATGCTCGGGTTCCGCCCTGAGTTCACCACCTATAATTGATCCGGAAAAAGCAAGGGCTAATCCATGATACGATTTTTCTGGTTGGATCGCTTCGGTATAGCCAAGTAGATTATTGCAGGTAATTTTGTAGCCCGTCTCTTCCTCAAATTCGCGTTCTGCCGCGTGGGTGAGCGTTTCGCAATGTTCGACTTTACCACCGGGCATGTGCCACACAATCGGCGCGTCCGGGTGATTGTAGTGTGGCACAAGCAAAATTTTGCTGTCGCACACCACTGCAACACACACCCGCACACGAATACTATCACTCATGCTTTCAATAGTCCTTCCCGTTCTAAGAACGCGTCTACCGCCTCTTGCCATGAACGCAGGCTGATGCCGAGCATCTTCCCCGCCCGATTCGCCAATCCGCTATAAGTTGGCGGGTGTGACGGACGCGACCATTCTCGACTGCTGATAGGCGCAATCTCAATATCTGTATAACCAGCGCGGTCTAACGCATAACGGGCAAAATGATACCGCGAACAAGCATCGTCGTTCACCAGATGGTAGATACCATAGCGTCCGGTTACGATCAATTTCGACACAGCCTCCACCAGATCATTATTATACGTTGGGTTCGCCACCTCGTCCGTGACGACTTTCAGACGCTTACCCGACTCAGCCGCGCCAAAAATTGCCTGAATAAAGTTTTTGCCACCATGCGCGAACAACCATGATGTGCGGATAACATAATGCTTCGGGTTTAGCGACATCACCGCACGTTCGCCGACCACTTTGCTATAGCCATACGGGTTAACCGGATTGGTTGTATCGTATTCTTGATAAAGTGCGCGTTTCGTGCCATCGAAGACCTCGTTACTACTGATATACACGATACTCGCGTCAATTTCCGCACAAGCAATCGCCACATTTTGTGTACCAAAGCCATTAATCTGTATCGCTTTTTCTGGGTCACGCGCACAGCCGTCCACATCTGTCCATGCGGCAGGATGAATGACCATATCAGGTTGAAATCGTTGAATATAATCACAGGTCGCGCCAAAATCCTGTACAGAAAAGTCTGAACTCCTTGTGCCATGCACCTCATGAATACCTTCAAGACATTGTACAAGCTGACCGCCTAAGCGTCCGGTTGCCCCAGTAATCAATATCCGCATTATTTGTCTATTCCTGTTATGTCGGTGATGGTGTCGATCAATGTGAAATCTGGTGAACGCAGACGCACAACTGACGGTAAAGTCAATTTATCCCAGAAGTTAAAGGTATCAATATCGTTATGGTTGGCGACAAAAGTTGTGATAACCGTACCGTGTGCCA
This sequence comes from Anaerolineae bacterium, assembly GCA_034435575.1. Taxonomy (GTDB): domain Bacteria; phylum Chloroflexota; class Anaerolineae; order Aggregatilineales; family Phototrophicaceae; genus JAVJSU01. Next base: position 3,311 of record DAOTXB010000690.1, on the reverse strand, counting down.
CAATTGCGAGATTGTCTTGTGGATAATCGTTGAATGCTTGTGTAACGGCTTCTGCAAACCGTGTATAGACCCGTGAGGCAGTTTCTGCGCCAAAAACCAGCACATCAGGCTGATCAAAATATCCACGCACGTTAGCAAGGAACACCTCATGTTCAACAAATGGCTCCTTTGTGCGGTCATGCTCGTGCAGGTTTGGTCTAGATTCATAAGGCAAATTCAACCTCTTCGCGGGAATCTGTCCGGTTTCCATTGCTTTTGCTTCATCGCTCGTAATCACCCGCGTGATGTTATTATCTTTGAATATTTGCACAAGCTCCCGGCTAGCTGTTTGCCCGTCTTCACCTAATTGCCATTCGCGGGAGGGAATTTCAGGGTCGATAATAGGCAGGGCATGTTTGACCAGCAATAATTTTCGCATCAACGCGTGCTCCAATAATCACATACGCGTTCAAATTCACTTTGCCAATACACTTCAGGATCAGAGACATCAGCGCCCATTTCTGCCATAAACTTAAAGTATCCTGCCCCACAGATTCCGGTCTGTTTGTTGACGACCAACACACCGATTACAGGACGATTTTCCGCGATTTCATCACGACAAATCTCACGCAATATCGCATGAAAGCCCGGTGCGCGATGGTGAACATACACGGTACTGAGTTGTGCCGCCAGTTCAGAATAGGCAACAGTTTTTTCTATCCGCGCCAGATTTACCAATATGTGCTTAATTTCGCGCTTTATTGCCTGCCAATGGGCATCTGCAAAACCGTAGTTCGCCATGATTACTTTCCCTTAACGCATCAACAAGGTGAGGCGCTCATTATCAATTTGTACATCATCTATGCGATAATTTTTGCCCGCATTACGCACGATAATATCCTGTAACAGATCATTGACCACCGTTTCCACTTCTGTCAACGCATTTAAGATCGACTGTCGCGCCTCTGCTGGTAGAAATTGCGGTAAGGTCGCAGGGTCATACGTCGAGCCGTTAATATCAACGCCGACCACACGCATTACAGTACGGGAATCGTTTAATTGCAACACAATGCCGACCTGTTGCCAGAATACTCCCGCATTAATATCCACAAAGACAATCGCGCCATTTGGACGCAGGTCAATATAGGCATTACGATATTGTCCATCGCCATTAGCACAAACGGGGCTACGATCACGACATAATTGTAATAATCCTGCTTCGCTAAACCCTACAGATGCCACACGGTTGCCGACCTCGTCATCACCTGTCACAAACGTGATTGATTCAGGATCGGTATCAAGACGTTCTTCGCCATATGCGCCCATATCAAAAATCACAAGTGATTGATTATTGATATTCTGCACTGCCGTTGTAGGCACAGGTGTCACCTCAAATAATGTATCCGTCTCACCGATGTTACGTACACCCAAAATACCAAGCACAATAGTGGTTAGCAACCCTGTAGCATATAGAAGCGCACACAGAAACACCATGCCTGTCCCCATCACAGCAAAGCAACCGAACCCCATCGTCATGCGTTGACGACGGCGTGATTTGAAGCGTTCGACCTTAATTGGATTCATATGTCTCCGGCGATTTGTTTACTTTTCATAAACTATATTCTAGTTTCATAGGGGAGATTTACTAGTACACAATTTACGAAATTCATGATATAGTCATTATGACACTGCTTAACTAACATATAAGTTAATACGTGGGGGTATAATGGCACAGTATAACTTTGAACCATTTGAACAGCTATGCACGGTAGAGCGCGAAGATCACCTGCTGTTCACCATTGATTATTACGGCAGAAAACAATATCTCATTTATCATATTCCAACAAAAACAGTTCTCATCAATCAGAGCTTCAAGTTGACCCCGAAAATTATCAAAAAGATGATTACGATGGGTATTGAAGTTGCAGAGGAAGCCCCTATTGGTATCTCAGCTTCAGTTACAGTCCACTAATTCAACGACGATCTACAACCAAACAACCACATAATCTGTTGCCGTTCCATCACAAAAAAATAATCGAGTATTTCGCGTTACTGAGTTTCAGTAATGCCTCTTTTGTTTTGGCATGAGCAAGGCTTTAGGGTGAAACTCAGGATTATTTGTCCTCAAACCAAATAACCACGCCATAGCGACGTGGTTAGCTTAGAGGTTTGTTTATGCCCTGTCCGTTATTCTTCTGTACTGGCAAGGCGATCCGCATATTGGCGTTTATAGTAATCAAGATAATCGCCCGTTTTGATCTCTCGCCACCACCACTCATTGTCTTGATACCAGCGCACAGTTTTTTCTAGCGCAGAATCAAAATCGAATTGACGCTTCCACCCGAGGGCGCGGAGTTTATCACAATTCATCGCATAACGTCGATCATGTCCGGCACGGTCTTCAACATGACGCAGGAGCGTATTTGGCTTGCCGAGCAACTTGAGCATGTGTTTAACAACATCAATATTATGCTGTTCGTTCTCACCCGCAACATTATAGGCTTCTCCAGCTTCACCTTGATGCAAAGCGAGATCAATACCCGTTACATGATCCTCTACATAAAGCCAATCACGGACTTGCATACCATCGCCATAAAGGGGTAGAGGTTTATCATCCATCGCTTCTGTGATGAATAACGGCAACAACTTTTCAGGATATTGATAAGGACCGAAGGTGTTGCTCCCACGCGTAATGACCGTGTTCATACCATGGGTCACATGATACGCCCGTACCATTAATTCACCCCCTGCTTTACTGGCGGCATATGGGCTATTCGGCAGAAAATGATCGTCCTCAACTGAATGTCCGGTTTCTACATCGCCATAAACCTCATCCGTAGAGACCTGCACAAAGCGTTCTACACCGTGTTTAAGCGATTCATCAAGCATGATATAGGCACCCACAACATCGGTGTGGATAAACGCGTCTGGATCAAGAATACTACGATCAACATGGCTTTCCGCCGCGAAGTTCACAACCGTATCAATATCGTACCTTTCCATCACGTCACGCACAGTTTCGCGTCCAGCGATGTCCCCCTGTTCGAAGCGATAATTGCCTTCGTCGTCCACAATCACTAGGTTATTTAGATTGCCCGCATAGGTCAATTTATCGTAGGTGATGATGTTATAGTCAGGATATTGCTTCACCATATAACGCACAAATGCGCTTCCGATGAAACCTGCCCCACCAGTAACCAGTATGTTTTTCATGCACTTTCCTCGTTACTGTCCGGCGTAGTATCCGCCTTTGCGCTTTCAGTAGAGGCTTCCGGTTCAGCCTTCACGAGCACGAATTTTTCGATTGCATCAGCGACACCATCTTCATCGTT
>DAOTXB010000689.1:0-8348 GCA_034435575.1 Anaerolineae bacterium | reverse complement strand
AGACAGTATTAGAAAATCTGGAAGCGTTGATTGTCGATGCACCAGCGGCAGATTCCACAACAGATTCACGGCAAATGGAAGCGGTTCAGATTGATGACGCGGAGTCTGATGATGACGCAAAAGATTCATTTGAGCAGGGACCGTTTACAAATGGTGCCAGCCAATATGATGACGAGCCGATGGATGTTTTCCGGTTGTCCGATTCTTCCAGAACGGTGCGGGAAACAGGCGTATTCAACGTCACAGTTGACCCCGCACCATCGACAAATTCTGCTCAGAATAATAATAAGAAATCTCCGGTGTTAGAAACACTCACGGATGATGATGTGGGGGGCTTCACGACGACGGATATGAGCACAATTGTGATGCGCCCCGCCGAGGAATCGGTTCGTGTAACCGTGAGCAAATTAGACCGTCTTATGGGTGAGGCAACCGAATTACTTGTCGCACGGATGACTGGCGAGGAGCAAGGGCGCACCATCAAGGATATTCGTCATGTTGTCAATCGATGGCAACGTGAATGGCGCAGTGTGCGCGGGGCATACATTCGTCTTGTGCGTCGTTTACAGGATGAGGGCGCGGGTGGCACAGAATTACCGATAGTGCTCAAATTTCTGGAATTTAACCAGCGGATGTTGACCGAAACAGCGCGACAATTACAACATCTCGCGCATACAACTATCCAGCATAATACGCATCTCAGCACATTATCCGAACAGTTGCAGGATGACATCAGTGGCATGCGTATGATGCCGTTTGAAAGCATTATCGGCGGTTTTCAACGGATGATGCGCGATCTTGCGCGTGATACCCGTAAGCAGATTCAACTAGATATTGAGGGTGCGGCGGTAGAGATTGATAAAACTGTGTTGGATGCCTTGAAAGACCCGATTATGCATTTGCTCCGTAACGCGATTGATCACGGTATTGAATCACCGATTGAACGTGAAGCATACGGAAAATCGCCGATTGGTCATATCAAAATTGGCGTGGAACAACGTGGTAGTGAAATTGTTGTGCAGATTGGGGATGATGGTAAGGGCATTGATCCTGATAAAGTGCGCCGGGTTGTGGTTGAACGGGGTATTCTGAGCGAAGGTGATGCAACGGCGTTGAGCGATGATGACGCACAGATGTATATTTTCCAATCCGGTCTATCGACGAATAATCAGGTGACGGCATTGAGTGGACGCGGGTTGGGTATGGATATTGTGCGTGATCGTGTAGAAGGGTTGCGCGGGCGTGTCAGTCTGGATAGCGTCGTCGGGCACGGTACAACGACCACCCTGAGCGTGCCTGTCTCGTTGACCCGTATCCGCTGTGTTTTGCTCCGCGTGGGTGAACAAGAATTTGCTGTGCCGTCGGCAATGGTGTTACGTATGGGCACCTTTGATCGTGACGATGTGTTCACTGCAGAAGGACGTGACATGGTGATGATTAATGAACGACCAACGCCATTAGGGTCGTTATCGTCCGTTTTGGATGTGCCGACAATGGGTAATGATGACGATGTGATTAACGCGATCACACTCCAAGCGACAGATCGTACTGTTGCATTTGAAGTCGATGAACTGTATAGCGAAGAGGAACTGGTGCTCAAACCGTTAGGTATGGAAATCGCACGATCTCCCTTTGTTGCAGGCGCGGCTTTGTTAGGCACAGGTGATGTTATTATTGTGCTAGACGCGAATGATCTGGTACGGCGGGCTACGGGGTTAGCATTACCACGACGGCGCGTTGCTAATGTGCCTGCACCGGAAACAGAATCGCGGCGCTTACGTGTGCTGGTTGTTGATGATTCGATTACAACCCGCACGTTAGAGAAGAATATTTTGGAAACTGCCGGTTTTGAGGTACATGTCGCGATAGATGGTTTGGAAGCATGGCGTACCTTGCCCGATTTTGATTTTGATCTGGTCATCAGTGATGTTGAAATGCCGAATATGACCGGTTTAGAACTCGCGGCGAAGATTAAATCTAGTGGACAGTTTAAACATATTCCGGTGATCTTGCTCACATCACTGGCGAAACCAGAACAGCGGGAAGCTGGTTTGCGAACCGGCGCGGATGCCTATCTGGTTAAGTCGCGCTTTGATCAGGGTGAATTGTTGCAGACCATTTATTCTGTCGTGTGACGGATGCATATTAGTATATGGGGTTCAAACCCCGAATAATTGAGGGAATATTTAGCCATTTGTTTTGTACACTATAAATAGGCACTATAGATCATAAATGATGCCTTAAGTTAGGGTTTCGTATCGATCTGGATATAATGTCTTCAGATTTAGGCATTTGCTCTTGCGTAAGGGGTAAATCTACGCATCATGGTGTATAAACTTCGTTAGAATGATGAAAGCTGGCTTGGCATGGCGGTAGACCACAATGTGACAGCGGGCTGGCAGAAAGAGCCTCAATCCGGCATGAATAGTGGTGATATTCGTGTGTTGATTGCCGAAGATAGCGCCACAATTCGACGGCACCTGACGGAACTTATCAATGCAATGCCTGGTTTGACCGTTATCGGCGAAGCGCGGGATGGGCAGGAAGCACTATCGCTTGTGCCCCGTTTACAGCCGGATATTGTGTCGATGGATGTAAGAATGCCGGTGCTGGATGGTCTGGAAGCGACGCGGCGTTTGATGGCGCAACATCCTACACCTGTTGTGATAGTAAGTGGTCTGGTGGAAACGGATATTGAGCTATCATTTAACGCGTTGGAGGCGGGTGCGTTGGCTGTAGTAGAAAAACCACCCTCGCGACAAGACCCAGCATTCGAGGCGAAGTATCGCCAGTTGGCAAAAACACTTAAGGCGATGTCTAGAGTGAGCGTGGTACGACGTGGTGACACATCAAAGCTTCGCACATTAGAAACGGTGGAAAGTAGCGCGATAAGTGCGCCACAGCGGACACCGGAAGTCATTGTTGTGGGTGCTAGTGCAGGCGGTCCGAGTGCGTTGAATCATCTGGTGAGCACATTGCCCAAGACATTACACGTGCCCATCGTCATTGTGCAACATATGCCACATGAATTTATCGTTGGGCTAGCAAATTGGTTAGAAAAATCGACACCATTAGGGGTGAAGATCGCGGAGAACAACGCAGTATTGGAGGCGGGTGTGGTACACTTATCACCCGGAAAAGCACATTTACGTATTGAACGACGGCGGGGGGAATTGGTCACTGTGTTAATAAAAGAGCAGGGTGATTATAAATATTTTCCTTCGGTAGATGTTTTATTTGAATCGGTGGCTGTTACCTGTGGGAAATCGGCAATTGGTATTATTTTGACCGGCATGGGTGATGATGGTGCGTCTGGTTTGCTGGCAATGCGGCAGGCTGGTGCCCATACGATTGCTCAGGATGAAGAATCCTCCACAGTGTTTGGCATGCCCGGTGCGGCAATAGACCGGGGTGCTATAGATCAAGTCATTCCATTAGCAAATCTTTCGACAGTTATTTTGAATCTGGTGTAAACTAGCCATAGATAGGATGTTGTTATGGCTTTAGAAGTACTACTTGTAGAAGACAGCAAAACTCAGGCGGCGCAGATCAAAGAAACACTGGAAAGTGTTGGACTGCGTGTGCGTGTGGCATATGATGGACCCGAAGGTATCCGTGATGCATTGGATAATCCACCGGCGCTGGTTGTGCTTGACGTGAAATTACCGACAATGGATGGTTTTCAAGTTTGTCGTCGCCTAAAGCGTAACCCCGCAACGCAGGACATACCGGTGATTATGCTCACGGAAAAGGCAGGACCGAAGGCGACAATGTCGGGTTTGCGTGCCGGAGCAGATGATTATATCCCCAAGGATATTTTTGCATCTGAGCATTTGATCGGCACATTGCAAGAGTTGGGTATTCTTGAATAAGCAACCAACGGATTGAGGCAAGGGAAATGGTACCAATAACAGGTCCTTACAACATGCGTCCACCAATTATGAAGGTGAACGTAGAGGACAGCATGGATATTATGATTGTACGTGACACCGCCCGTCGTGCATCCAGTTTGCTGGGGTTTACCCCCGCACATCGTGCACAATTGGCGACTGCCGCCGCAACTCTTGCCGAACTCGTCCTAAAAACTGGAGATGCCCATACCATTAATTTAAATGGCGTGGTTAATGGGATAAAGATTGGACTGCAAATTTCTAGCGAAACTCCCTGGTTAACCGGAGTTTCCTCCAATAATATTCTGGTGGCGTTACGCTCGAAATTGGGTGACCTGGTAGATGAAATTCTACTCATTGGCGAGAATCCTCCTACAATCCTCGTTGTGATGTGGTTGGATAGTACACGGGCACAGGCAAATATTGACGATGACAGCGAGTGATAACACACTACCGGTGTTAACTTTCTATATTGACGATCAATGCTATGGATTAGCGATTGACCGTGTGATTGAGGTTGCCTCTATGGTAACGGTTATCAGTACACCATCGGAGGATCCGGCGGTGATCGGTGTGGTGAATCGGCATGGTGAAATTTTGCCGATGCTTGACCTACGTCAAATATTCTCTAACTCCGAACCAACACCGATTGACTCAACGATGTTATTTATTGTTGGGCAGGTTAACGATAGGCGCGTTGGCTTAATTGTGGATTCAATCCGGCAGGTAGAATATCTGTCAAAACGAAAAATGACATTATCTTCATCTGCAGGAAACTACATTCATGGTATCATTAGTTACAATGATGTTCTTATTCAATTAATCACGCTTGAGCCACTTTTCGCGCAGTATATTACGAGTGTGGTTATGGATGATGAAAGTATTCAAGGTCGATCATGATGGTGGCTACGAAGCAAAAAGAACGCATTCTAATTGTCGCAAAAGATGAAGAGTTGCGTTCTGCTCTGACGGATACACTGGAGATGGCGGGTGGCTATCTCATCAACCAATCGAGTAGTTTTGAAGAAGCTCTGAGCGAAATTTTGCTCGTCGAATTTGACTTGATTGTGACTGAAGCCGAACTTCCCGACTTAAGCGGTATGGATCTACTGGCGGTGGTAGGTGGTTTACGCCCGAATGCTAGTGTTATTGTTATTGATGATGATCTTTCTGCAAAAAGTGCGGTTGCTGTGTTCCGTTTAGGTGCGGTTGATTATTTGTACAAGCCCCTCAATATGACCTTCGTTCTGATGCAAATTGAACGCCAGCTTGAATCCAAGCGCATTGATCGTGGTAGACCAGAAATGGAAGAACAACCGCGCGTAGAAGAATCGCGTGATCGTGCGCGTCGTCTTGACCCGCGTACACGTCCGGCGGCACTGGTATTAGGGCGTAATCAATTCAAGAAGATCAATGATGAATTAAATCGTTTGTTAAGTCATGTACGGGCAAGTTTTGTTGGCTTGGTAGATGCAGACGGCAATATGGTGGGTGCGGCGGGTACGCTGGACGACTATGACTTGCAATTACTCACCCGTGCATTGAGTATTGACCACAAAGCACAGCATTCGCTGGCAAGTATCCTCGACGAAAACAAATTTCACTCCACCTATTTTGAAGGTGACCAGCTTGGTGTGTATATTATTGAGTTTGGTGCGCCGTATATTGTATCGTTGGCTGTCATCTGTTCAACTGATGTGAAGCCGGGTATGGTGTGGTTATATAGTAAACGTACTGCCGCGATCATTGATGAGATCTTAAAGTCGATCCCACAACCAAAATCATTGCCTAAGATTGATTAGTGGCGTTAGCTGTTTAATCATCAAATGAATCAAAGATTGCGATAATCTGATCTTTTGTCAGTGTGAGATCACCGCTAGTCGTAATTTTCCTCACCGTTTGCATGAGCTTGTCGGTCATCCCCTTTGGTATGACGCCATTTCTAATATGTTGATCTACATAAACGGCACCCTGATTTTTGATCGGTAAAGCGACGATCACACGAAGATCTGAGAAATTTGTGTTGGTCGTTGGTGCATCGGAGATGTCGGTGATGATGTTGTTAGTGACAATGGCGTTTTGGGCATCAATCGCCTGTTGCATGGTTTCGTTGGCAAATTCCATAAACGATTCAGATTCTAATGAGGTTATCTCAACATTGTTGACTTTCTGAATCGCAAGATCTTCACTTACGGCTAGACCGCGTTCGGCATCGGTAATCTCAATTACCGCTTCTAACAGATTTTCCAGAAAGTTCTTGTCCATTTGTTATCCTGTAGTTGCAAACAGGTAATGTTCAGCAAGCTATTTTAACGCACTCCAAGGATCTGTGCGATTTCTTTTAGGCACGCCTCACCTCCGAGTTGACGAATCACGGGAATCATTACACCAAGACAGAGTAATGTATCTGCTAGGGGGAGCGTTGTCAGGCGTTCGCTGACCTGTATCCACAGATCATATTGTTGATCTTCTGGCAAAGCAAGCCATGTTTGAGTGCTTTCCGCGATGAGTCGCATACGCCATTGTTGTTGTGGAATTTCGATGGCGGAGATTACTGCCTCTTTTACTGATCCGTAGTAATTTGGCAGACTACCGGTTCCTTTATCCCGCTTTTCACCTTGTGCGAGCACAGGGGCGAGGATGGTAATTGCGCTGGCTTGATCGTATTCGTCCATGATTGACCCAATAACGCCCACAGCCGTATGTGCTAATTCCGACTGGCGTATTTCTGGTAATAATGGGTTAATGGCAAATAACGAACTTGCTTGATCGTAACCATCATCTATGTCTTTGATGAGCGTCCACGCTTGCATAATCAGGCGGGCGCGAATTTCTTTGGTGGCGCTTTGTGCCAGCGCGATATATGCACTTGTGCGGTCAAATGGATCAGATAACTCATCTGCAATTTCTACAGCTTTTGCATGCAGGTCACCGCTAAGGTTTGGCGCAATGCTGACCAGCGCACGGGTACGTTTATACTCAAACGGCATTTTGCGGGCACCATCTAGCATATTTTGTAGTGCATCGACCCTTTCTTCTTCGCCTAAACGCGCCACAATGCCCGTCAATGCGCTCATACGCTGTTGCACATCATCAATTTGATAAGCGGCTTCTAAGGCGCGAGGCAGTAAACGTGCAGGGAGATTTTGTCCGAGCAGGCTGAGTGCCCGTGCCCGTGAATTTTCATTTGTTATCAAGCGTGTTGTTTCTAGTGCATTAGTATAGGCTTGGTCTTGCAATGCAGGTGGTAAAACATCCGCAAGATTGATGAGCGAAGTCACACGCTCATATTGGTTAGGTAAATTTGCCGCCGCCGCCAACGCATCAAGCAAAGTTTGTGAACGGGCGTGTTCTGGCACATGATGGGCGAGAATGGTCAACGCATGTACACGCGCATCCTGTTCACGCATGGTGTGTGCAAGGGCAAGACTGGCAACCAGCATATCCGGTGGGAGTGTTGGCGCTAGGTCCGCGAGTAATGCGGCGCGTTCTCCCTCATTATCAAGACTATGGACAGCGGCAAGGGCTTCACCCTGCAAATCCGGCGTGAGATGTGGCGCGAGCGCGACAAGTGAGCGGGCGCGGATATGCCTGCGGGGCATGCCAATCGCAATCCGAAGTGCTTGCTCTAATTGTTTAGGGAAGGCTTGTTCATTGGCTACGGACGGATATTCCAGATGTGGCACAAACGCGATAAAGGCGGTTGCACGTTCATCTTCGTTTTGAATATCTGCAACGGAGTCAAGCGCGGCAGAACGCAGACGAGGCTGATATGCGTCAGAGATATTCCGCGCCATTGCAGTGAGCGCCCGAACGCGTTCTGTAGGGGTGTTGATCGCTAATGCACTCTCTAGAGCCTGTGCTTCGATCTCCGGCGGTAAATATAATGCCATTGCACTGATCGTATTGCTTCTTAGCGCGTTATTCGTGCTTTTTGCGATGTCATCCAGCGAACGCTTGAGTAACCGTGTGCTAACCGATTGTGGTAAATGTGGGGCAAGCGCCACCAGACTGCGTACCCGTGCTTCTGTGTTGGTGATCGATTGTGCAAGGGCGACAACGTCCAACAAATCTTTTGGTGTGGCAGGTTCATCTTCCATCAACGATAACATCGGTGCCAATTTGATGAGCGTGCGACTGCGTAACACCCGATCTTTGATGCGGTTCGCCTGTTGCCATGTATCGCGCATCACCAGTTGAAAATCATTATGGTCGAGTCGTAATGCCAGATCTAGCACAAGTGGTAGCCTGATCGAATTGTCCTCGATCAAGTCCACCTCATGAAATAGCTTACGCATTTGCTTACCATCCAGCACATCTGAAAGCCCGGTTAGTGCGGCTAATCTTGCTTGTGCAACAGTGGCAATTGGCTCATCACGCGGGTTTTTGACGGGACGTGCGTCGGTGAGCTGACTCAAGGCAAGGATATAGCGCACTTGTTGAGCAATCGCAGTTTTT
>DAOTXB010000688.1:0-5930 GCA_034435575.1 Anaerolineae bacterium | reverse complement strand
CTTATCATTGAGTAATGAGTTAATCAATAATGACCGTTCGTTTTCGTATCTACATTTTGCTTAAGGATGATATAATATATATGCACTGTAAAGTTGCACAAATAGCGCCAGATCCTGAAAGATAGAAACATGCAAAAAAATCAGCGCAAGAAGCCCTTAGAATTTCGCAGAGAAGAAGTTAGCTACATCATGCAAAGATGGATCGCTTCTGATTCCTGTTCACTTGTAGGTGTTGGCAGTGTTGGAAAATCTAATTTGCTCCGGCACTTAACAAACGATACTGTGCAAAAAGCATATCTCAATATTTCAAGTGGTAATGAGTTTAGCACGATTGTCATTGATCCGAATCTTTTGGGTCCTCTACCACCTCTACATACTGAGAAGAGTGAACAATTTCGATGCTGGGCAGGATATGAAATTCTTATGCATCGCTTGTTTATGAATTTCTATCCATTTACTGAAAACACGGGTCTTAGTAAACAAGATGGAAAGCAGTTCTATGAACTGTACAAAGAGCTTCAAGATGGAAATAATCCGCTTTATGCATATATGGGCATAAGATATTTTGAATTAGGATTACAGATTATCCTCAATCAAGGAATTCGTGTAGTGTTCATGTTTGACGAGTTTGAGAAAATGCTGTTGCATTTACCACCGGTTTTTTTTCAGACTTTGAGAGGTATACGCGATACCTACAAAAAGCAATTGAGTTACTTAACATTCACACGAGCACCCATTGATAATTTAGTAGCAGAATTTGAATTAGATAAATTAGCGCTAGAGCCTTTTACGGAACTATTCGTAGACAGTGTGTACTATGTTGGCCCGTATAATCAGAATGATGCTAATCTCATGATTGATGAGATGACAGCACAAAACAATAAGCGTTTGACCAACAAAGAGAGAGAATTCTTGTTATGGTCCACAGGTAGATACGCAGGATTATTACGGTCGGTCTTTCATCTTATTGATGCTTTAAAGCCAATTGATACATCAGCTATGTTGAATGATGATGTGATACGTAAGCTAGTACTACGTAGACCCATAAGATCTGAATGTAATACACTTTGGCTTAGCCTAACAGCATCTGAACAACATGTTATTCGTGCTGTTGCAGGTATTGAATCATATGACTCAAATGCAGAGACGGAACGTGCAGTGGCTATGCTTGTGCAAAAACATCTCATTAAGGTTGATAAGCTCAAGCAAACACTGGAGATTCAACCTCCGGTATTACGTGCATATGTAAGAATGCTAGCCGATGAAGCGGAATAAACCAACATGAGTCAAAATGATGCCTACGTGATACCAGCGGACATATGCCGAATTAAGACCGAAGTTGCAAAGTCACGCTTCATAGCAACAGTCGCACCTGCGCAGACCGTCGAAGATGCTAAGTCATTCATAAAGCAAATTCGGGCGGAAATGCCAGATGCTTCACATCATGTTTATGCCTTTCGTGTTGGATTCGGTAACAGTGTTACAGAGGGAATGAGCGATGATGGTGAACCAGCTGGAACAGCTGGTCCGCCTATTTTAGCAATTTTGCGTGGTAGCGAAATAGGTGACATAGCTATCGTTGTCACACGTTATTTTGGAGGTACTAAACTAGGTACAGGTGGACTAGTTCGTGCGTATAGTGAAGCAACACACATTGCGCTTAATACGCTAAATATTAAGGAAAAAGTTAAAACTATTGCTGTTCGTTTAGAAGTCCCCTACCCTCTATTTGAACGTGTAAAACGCCTGATAGAAACATATTCCGGAGAACTTGACAACGAGGAATTCATGGTAGAAGTAAGCCTCCTTGTCAAGTTTAGAGAGCATCAGTTAGCCGATTTTGTAAAAGAACTTACAGATTTATCTGCGGGAAAGATTACGCCAATGTATATTGATTAATCAACATATGCGTTGTCATCGCTCAACATTTCTGCGATACGCACTTTAGCATCCCGTAATGCCGGGTGTCGCGGTGCTAACGCCTCTGCCCGTGCTAAAAACACTCTTGCTTCATCGCGACGTTCCTGTTCGAATAGGAATTGCCCTGTTTGTACCAGTAAAATAATGTTATTAGGATGCGCTTCTATAGCACTCTGCAAATATGTCAGCGCAAGGTCTTCTTGGTCAGACTCCCAGAGTATTTCTGCTAAGAGAGTAACAATTTCAGGATTATTAGGATTATCTTGTTGACCATCTACTAGAGTATCGAGTGCCGTATCATCCTCTCCCCAATTTTGATAGGCTTTCGCTAAAACTACATATAATGTCGGGAGTGTTGGTACTCGTTCAACGATGTCTTCTAGGTAATCTACATCATCTTCCGAAAGCGTGTTGCCAGCATTTACGATCTCACCAAACTCCCCAAGTTTCATCTCTAAATCAGGTTCGTCTGCGGTTAAAAGGAGCTGTGCAATATCTTCATGTGCATCAGTATCCGCGCTAGTTAATTGCGTTTTTAGTTTTTTCAACACTGACTTTGCTTGCTCATATTGCTCATCAGCGATATATCCAGCGGCGAGATTGGCAATAGCTTCTAAATCTTCGGGATTTTCTTCGATATAGCGCCTCAAAGTAGATAAGCCGGGATCACAATTGGGAATATCATAAAATACATCAATTGCCGCCCGAACTGCTTCTCCACTATCTCCTAACTTTACAAGCGCTTCAAACTGATGCCATAAGCGTTCATATGCATCTATTGCGGCTAAGTACCCGATTTGTTGCTCTAGGAGTACCTGTCGGTTCTTAGGGTTGAATTTGAGCGCTTCCTCATAAGCCTCTACAATCTCGTTCTCAAGATATTCGTCATTTAATGCACTAACATCGCACAAAACGAATGTATCAACATCTGTATCTTGATAATTAATGAGGATCAATAGACTTGCATATCTCAAAAACAGCACATCATTTACTGCATCATTCTCAATAGCACGTTGAAACGTATCCAATGCTTTATTAAGTCGACCACCACGACGATATAATTCTCCAAGTGTAATCCATACCGAAGGATCGTCATTGTGCCTGACTACAGCAGTTTCTAATAGTCCATAACTTTGTTCAACACGCCCTGCTCTATAAAGCGCGCTGGAAATCAAACGTGCTGAAGTTACATGCATGTCAAAATTATCGATCACATTAGATGCGATAGAAGTAACAGTTTCAGAAATTAGGCCAAAACCACGTTTCATTGAATGTGCGGTTAAGGCAGATAATGCCCACACTGCGAACCCGCCACTCAGCAATTTTGCGGAAGATGAGAGTTGTTCATGGTCGAAAATAACTTCTTTTTCGCTCATTTCCCTGCCCCATAAAGCTAGAGACAGTTTGACTTCCCATTCCAACACCTTATTTAGAAACTCTTGTAATTCAAAATGTTTAATTGGAAGATCGAACGGCATTTCTAACACTGATGTTTCAATTGCTAATTTTGAAACGATGTCACCAGCAATTGTAGGAAGTTGATTTACAAGTGACAGTTTGTCTTCTGAAGAATAGACAAGTTTAATAGCTTCATCACCATCATCAGAATCATCTTTTTCGATCTCTAACACTAAATCCCATTTATCAGTTTCACTTTTATCATATGTCCCCCATAAACCAACATTCTCATCAAGACCTTCCACATGCCAATCTTCTACTTCAAATTGAGATTGTGAAATATCCCACTTCAAAGAATTGATGTCCTTATCTTTCAAGTTAGTAAACAACCGATAAACGCGTACCGCTTGCCATCTCTCAAGATAAGCCGCAAGCAATGTCATAAAAGCCATGGCAAATTCTGGCTCTGCCTCACTTATCACCGGCCACATCCCAATTCGTACTGGTGGGCGATCTTCTAGGCTTTGGTTTAATGTACTAGCAGTACCGAAAATCGCTGATGGAACTACTGAAGAAGACGTGTCTTTCTTCTCTAGATCCATCAATTTCTGTGCAAAATTACTCATTTAATCTCTCCTATTAAAAACATAACGCCCCTCAGTTATGATGGGGCGTTACATATTCAAAGCATTGCTATATTATATGCAAATATATTAGCCGTTTACGATAGGAATTAGATTACTATCGCCTGCTAGTGTCACCTGTGATGCTTGTACCCAGCCAAAACCAATTGCTGTGCTTACCTGTAACCAATTGAAGTCAGCAGTTCTTGCTACCACATTGACTTGAATTGGTCCCGAGACTGCACCAATCACATTGCCCCCGGCATTCGGTGTTGCATAAAGCGTAACTGCATTGGTGATATTTGCCATTGGTACTGATATAGTACTACCAACAAAATCACGGATAATCGGCAGGTTTCGACCATCTCCGCGCAGAAGCGTAAATTCACTATTCAGCCATGCACGTCCAAATGTACCTTCAGCGAGATACCACACGCCATCAGGTGCAACGCCAATGAGCTGAACTTCAGTACCGCCAGCAAGCGTTGTTACAATACTATACTGGGCGCCAGGACCACTACGTAAATTTAAGAAGCCTGTGTTAATCACGGCACGAGGGCCAACTAAACGCGGCTGTGTGCTAGTGACACCATTGTTATTTGTCATGTTATCGGTAGTAGATCCAGCGACTGCTACTCCACCGCCATTTTCACAATAGCTAGAGAAAATGTTGCCACGTACTGCGGTTGTTGAAGAAGGAACCCAGCCTGTACTACCATCACGCAATTCGACCTTATACTGTTGTCCGATTGCATCAATCAAGTAAGCCTCTGAACCGCCGTCAACACTTACATTACCATCCAAGGTGCCTGATCCGTCAGGACCAATGGTTGGTCTCACCGGGGCATTAAACACTACCGCAGAGATAGAATCGCCACAGGCAAATGGTCTAAACTGGACTTTATCCGCTTCAACCCATCCCAATCCAAACGTAGGATCATCAATACGATACCAAATTGAACCGTCCATATTTGCCGCTTCAATGATCGCATAGATAATATCTGGATTTTCTAAGATTGTGCCTGGTGACCCTGAGTTCATAGTTGAGCCAGTTCGGAATGGATGGCTAATTCGTACTGACACGCCCCACTCTCTTCCACCTGAAAAGCTCGCCATACTAGTAGCATCATCCTGAGCCATCTGATCAAGGATTGAAGTCGTGCTAAGGTCAGTGTTTAAAACTTCTGGCGCTTCTGCAAACGGCACATTGGAGAAATCACCACGAGGCAACGTAAATTGAACATTGACCCACCCTACCCCAACTATCGTTGATACTTGATACCAAACGCGATCTGCGAATACACCTAGCACCGGTAATTCTGTACCACCTACAACTGTAACCAGAACTGAATATCCTGCATTAGGACCTGTGCGAACATTTAGAAAACTAGTGTTCGCTACAAGAATCGGCGCTGTGAATTGTGCCTGTTGTTCTGTATCAATCTCTGTCGCAGAAACAACTGAACCAAAAGCAAAACTGCCCAACAGAATGGCAAGGATTGCTACCCCAAAAAGAATTCTTACTCGTGATTTCATACAAGATCTCCTATGCACCCTTCCGCCTATTGAGCAAACGGAATGTGTCGACAATAACCTGACATTAAGTATATGTCGAAACCGAATAGTCGGCAACGTATGGACATGTTGAGTTATTATTGTGTGTGAGTGTAACGCGAACAGCAATGGTCTAACAACATATCGATGCTAAAGTCTAGTAGAGCTATAACTACGCCTAATAGCTTAAAATCACCTATAGTTTTGACAATATTGCCACTAAATGGCGGTTTCATCATATTTTACGTGTAAGAGTTGGGTTGTCGTAGGGAACGGTCAGTTGAAGCGTATAGTACTAAAATGCTAATGTTAAAACATCACATAGAAAGTTATTTGAGGAGCCGTAAAAAATGAAAATGAAACGTTACTACATAATGACAGGAATAGTTGCGATAATGCTACTATCTGTCATTCAAGTAGCCGCACAGGACGATT
>DAOTXB010000687.1:0-1920 GCA_034435575.1 Anaerolineae bacterium | reverse complement strand
TCGCCATTGGCACTCACGCGAATCAGCGTGTTATCTATGCCATTATGGAGATAGACCTGCCAATCCTCCGCCTGCGCCTTGACAGAAAATAGACCTAAAACAGTCATCATAACGACGACAAAACTTAGTGTGAATTTACGCATGACCTTTTTCTCCTGAATACGATTCGTTTGCATGGATAATCACAAACAATACGCCTGATTTCATAATTATACCCAACGCAATGGGTACGTGATCTCTACGCATAACCTGACGCTGTGTTTGTGAGGTGTGTCTTCACAGTGTTAGACACAGATTTATGTTATTTGGTTCAGTTTTGCCTCATTACAATCTTGATAGTATTCAAAAAATGCGCGCAATCTTAAAATCGTAAATTAAGAATAAATGTTAGCTTCTTTTGATGTTTCTCAACACTCGCAAGAACTGTAAGCAAATATCATTAAAACAAGACGCTTTTAAACAAAGATAACACGATGGGCTAAGGGATATGCTTAATCTGGAAAAAACGTGGCAGATAAAAGTACGTCAACAGCATGAAGTCAAAATGTTTGTTAATGAAGGCTTTTTTTCTGATAAATTAGCGATCTATGTTGATGGCAAGCTGAGATTTGAGAAACAGGTAGGGTACTTTTCGCTAAAGGGACAACGCAACTTTTTCGTCAACAGTGACGATTGGACGATAGAATGGAAATGGAAATTGAGTTGGAAGCGTGCATATCCTAAATACGTCACGCTCAAATTGCATGATCGGGTACTCGCGGAATACACCGACGATATGAGAGAAGAAGCCAAACAGGCGGCGAACGAGACTGCGGAAGCGAACAAAGAACCTGCCCCCCGTTGGGCATGGATATTCATGGGGGCGTGTGGGCTTATTCCGGTGGTTTCTCTCGGAGGCGCTATCCCAGCCCTTATCGGTTTTCTGGGTGCCTCAATTGTTCGGAAAATTTCATTGGATTCGTCACGCTCTGTGTCCACCAATGTCGCCTATTGTGCGGGCACAACTCTGCTGACGTGGGTTGGCTTCGGCTTCACCATGATTATACTAGGTAACTTGTTTGCTCCCTTCCTGATATAAGCCATGATTATCAGTCTGGCGCGGATGCAAACGCCGCGCTCATTTTCCCTTATGTATGGCTCATCATGTATCGTGTGCCATGCGGTACAATACACGGGTATAACTTAGCGCAAATAGGAGTTAACCTGTTTATGAGTTTTCCCGAAACCTACAAGAAATTAGTAGCAACCAAATTTTCAAAAGACTTTAGAGACGCGGCGGAAATCGTCGAGATACCCTTTGAGCAACCCGACGCGGGGCAATTGGTGATGAAGAACCTATTCGCCGGTGTGAACGCGACTGACCCCAACATCAGTGCAGGTTTATACACGCCGGGCGCAACCCCACCGATTGACCTCGGTTCAGAAGTGGTGGGGACGGTGGTCGCGGTTGGTGATGGTGTGACCCATTTTAACGTTGGCGATGCTGTCATGGTGCTATCCACAGGGGGCGGGTATCGTGAGTATTACACCACCTCAGCCGACCTTGCTATCCCTATTCCTGCACCCACACCGGAGATCATGACGCTGGTTTTGAGCGGGTGTACGGCGACCTTCGGGCTGGAGCTTGTCGGGGAGATGAAAAGCAACGAAACCGTGCTGGTCACAGCGGCGGCGGGCGGTACGGGACACATCGCGGTGCAGATCGCCAAGCAAGCGGGTAACCACGTCATCGGCACCTGTGGCACACCGGAGAAAGCCGAGATGCTCAAACAACTGGGCTGTGATCGCGTGGTGAATTACCGCGAGGAAGACCTGAACGAAGTCCTCAAAGCAGAATACCCCAAAGGTGTTGATCTCGTGTACGAATCCGTAGGTCGTCAGATGTTTGATACCTGTGTACGGCATTTGGCGCGTAAAGGG
>DAOTXB010000686.1:0-18448 GCA_034435575.1 Anaerolineae bacterium | reverse complement strand
ATGATGTGGCACAAGCCGTTGTCGCTGGTCTGGATTTCCAATTAGCGCGTGAGGGTTGGCGTGTTGACCTGTTACAGGTACACGAAGATTACCTCTACATCATTGCTGGTATTCCGGGCGAAGTCTCTGCACAAGAATTAATTGATGACCTGAAGACCCGCACCGCGGAGATGGCACATGGATCGGATGAACGCATTGATCCAGACTCCTTATGGTCAGATAGTTATCTCGCATTTGTGCCGGGACGCGAACTTGATGTTGAAGAAATTCAACGGTATATCAATTTTGCCCGTGCGCGCTAACGACGAAATTTCCTACAAAATTTGTCTCTAAGTATCGCTTAATTATAATAGCAGGTTTTTCACCGTTTGCGCTGGAATAGTTTCCAAGCGTTTATTTTGCGTAGTTAAAATACTTATTCAGGAGCAATTGTGTCATGAAGAAATTTTTGTTAATCGGCTTATGTATGTTGCTTGTGTTGGGAGGCATCATGACCGTGACTGCACAGGAGGATGGGGGCGACTTTGACCCATCAATCCCCATTTTCAGCGAACCGCGTGGTGATGCACCGGAACTTGCGATGCGTGGCGAGTTTAATGTTGGTGTGGAGACATTGACGCTAGTTAACGAAGGTATTGCGGATGTGTTGGCGGTTGGCGGTGACCCGGAAGCGACTACTGACCGTGAACTCATCGTAGAAGTCTGGTATCCGGGCATTGTCCCGGCGGATGCGGCTGAACTCGAACTTTATACGGATGACCTCATTTCAGAAGGTTTTCAATTTTATAGCCGTGCGTTTCGTGGCGCATTGCCAAACATAGACGCTGGACCGCATCCATTAATTATTATGTCACATGGTTTAGGTGGTAATCGCCTTCAGCTAAGCTATCTGGCGGATAACCTTGCATCAAAAGGGTATGTTGTCGTGGCAATTGACCATGCCGATGGTGCTGTTGGGCTACAATCAATCCAGACGGCAACCTATTATCGCCCGATTGATATTCAATTTACGCTGGATAGCATCGCCACACTGAGCAGTGACGAAAGCTCGTTTTTGAATGGTCTGGTGGATGCCGATAATACCGGAATAATCGCTTATTCTTATGGTGGATACGGGGCAATCGTTGCCGCTGGTGCGGGTATTGTGCCGGAAATTGCTGCCATTGAGCTAATCGCCCCCGGTGGTTTGGCAAGCGCCAATACATTGGAAAATGTGACCCGTGATGAGCGCATCAAAGCGGTTTATACCTTCGCTCCATTTGGTGCAGATTTAACTGCTTTAGGCTTGCCGTTTGGTTATTGGAGTGCGGAAAGCTTCGCGGCGATTGACATTCCATTATTTATTGAAGTTGGTAATCTTGATGATGTCGCGTTATACGAAACCGGAAGTGTCGCAATTTATGAAGGATCTGTTAATTCTGATCGCTATCTGCTGACCATTCTTGAAGCCCGTCATAATGTTGCCCCGAACCCAAGCCCACCAGTAGATAATGCGGAAGCTTTCCTGCGCTATGGTGAACCTGCCTGGGATTCGCAACGTCTCAATAATATCGCACAGCATTTTGTGACTGCATTTATGGGCTTACATCTGAATGGTGATGATAGCTTCGCGCCATATTTAGACTTGATCGAAGTCGCATCAGACGGTAACCCCGATGAAGGCACACAATGGGCAGGTTTCCCCGCCCGTACCGCGCTCGGTATGACTTTTCGTTCGGCGAGTGCTGGCGAATAAGTCCTCAAACACCGTTATATTGTTCTACAATCAAAGGGATGACTCATCATGATTTGTCCCTTTTTTGCTTCTTTGGCGATGGTTTCGCATTGCAGTCGTTGGAATTTAAACAAATGTTCTGTCATAATGGGGGGATGAATAGATATTATGAACAGGAATGAGGGATCACATGGCAGATGAACGTCCAATTTTATATATTATTGATGGTCATGCACTTGCCTATCGTCAATTTTTTGCGCTGAATTCCCCTGGCTTTACTACAAGTTCCGGTGAACCGACAAACGCTGTCTTTGGTTTTACCCGTACGTTGATGGATATTTTGCAGAAGAACAAACCCCAATATTTAGCCGTCAGCTTTGACCGTGGATTAAGCGGGCGTGATGAAGTTTTTGAAGAATACAAAGGCACGCGTGACAAGATGCCTGATGATCTTGCGGTACAACTGATCCGTATCGAAAGTCTGGTAGAAGCATTCAATATCCCCGTATTGGCGGTGGAGGGTTATGAAGCTGACGATGTGATTGGCACGGTGGTGCAGCAAGCAGAAGCCGAAGGGGTGCATGCTCATATTGTGACTGGTGACCGTGACTTATTACAACTACTTACCCCAAACGTGACCGTGCAATTACCCAAACGTGGTGAAGCCGATCAAGTCTTTGACATTCCTGCGTTTGAAGAAAAATATGGTGTGCGCCCTGACCAACTGGTCGATATGAAGGCACTGATGGGTGATTCATCTGATAACATCCCCGGTGTTAAAGGCATCGGCGAGAAGACCGCACAAAAGCTCCTGACTCAGTACGAAACGTTGGATGGTATTTACGATCATCTGGACGAGATTAAAGGGGCGAACCACAAAAAGCTGACCAATGACCGCGAAATGGCATATATCAGTCAGAATCTGGCACAGATTCAGCGTGATGTGCCGGTAGACTTTGACCTTGCCGCCTGTAAAGCGCATGATTTTGATGCAAATGTGGTGTTAGAGGTGTTTCGTGAGCTTGAATTCCGCGCTCTGACCAAACGATTACTCAGTGATGATGAGCTGGCACCTGACGATTTAGAAGAAACTGCTGAAATTGTCGATGCAGATCAGCTTCGTTATGATTATCCCGTCGAAACTGTTATCGTGCGCGATGAAGCGGGGCTAAAAGCGCTTGTATCTGTCTTAAACAATGCCGATGCTATTACGTGGGATGTTGAAACGACGAGTGTCGACCAGATGGCGGCGGAACTGGTCGGGATTGCGCTGGCTGTAGATGAAAAAACAGGATATTACGTCCCTGTGGGTCATAAACCAGAAGGGGCAGATACGCTGTTTGCTGGTCCTAAGGTGGTGCAGTTATCTTTGGAAACCGTAATCGATGCCATCCATCCAGCCCTGACTAATCCAAAAATTCCAAAATATGCTCATAACGCCGCCTATGATCTAGTGGTGATGCAACGGTATGGCGTAGACGTTTTCCCGATTGGCTTCGATACTATGATTGCGGAATGGTTGCGCGATCCGGTCAGTAAGTTTTTAGGCTTAAAAGCATTCGCCACGCAGTATCTTGAATATCACATGACTGAAATCAAGGAATTGATCGGCAGTGGCAAGAAGCAAAAAACGATGGATATGGTCGATATAGATGATGCCGCACCTTATGCCGCCGCTGATGCGGCTGTGACCCATCGCGCTGTGCAATACCTCACACCCATCATCGAGCGCGAGGGATTACGCGATCTTTATGATACGCTCGAATTGCCCTTGATACCGGTTATCGCTTCGATGGAGCAGGCGGGTGTGGCGCTCGATATGCCTTATCTTGCGGAATTTAGTGATCGTCTGGGCACACAGATCAACGACTTAGAACAGGAAATTTTTGATCTAAGCGGTGGCTACGGAGAATTCAATGTCAATAGTCCCAAGCAATTGAATGATGTGTTGTTTGGTAAGTTAGGGTTACCGGTGGAGGGCTTACGCAAGACCACACACGGTTACTCGACAGATGCGGTTACGCTGGATGCGCTAAAAGATGAACACGAAATTGTGGCGAGAATTATCAACTACCGTGAACTGACCAAGCTCAAAGGGACATATGTTGATGCATTGCCGGAATTGGTTAATCCACACACGGGACGGGTGCATACTAGTTATAATCAAACCGGAACGTCAACCGGACGCTTGAGCAGTAGTAATCCAAATCTACAAAATATCCCGATTCGTACTGAGGTCGGGCGAGAGGTGCGCCGAGCATTTATCGCACCAGAAGGCAAACAACTGCTGGCGGTGGACTATAGTCAGATTGAATTGCGGGTGATGGCACACATCAGTGGCGACCCCACACTATTGAATGCCTTTGCGGAAGGGCAGGATATCCACGCCGCAACAGCCGCGACAGTGAATAATGTGCCAATTGACGAGGTGAGCTATGAGATGCGGAGCTTCGCCAAGCGGGTCAACTTCGGTTTAATGTATGGTATGGGCGCGTTCCGGTTATCGCGGGATAGTGACCTCACACTTGCCGAGGCAGATGCGTTCATCAAGACTTATTTTGAGCGTTTCCCGCAAGTAAAAGTGTATATGGATGACATCGAGGAACAGGCGAAAGCGGGAACACTGAGCACACTTTTCGGGCGTAAACGTAACTTTGCCGCGCTACAAAACGCACGCAGTAGTCGTCGCGCGCAACAAGCAGAACTTCGTGCTGCGATCAATATGCCGATTCAAGGCACTGCCGCAGATATTATGAAGCGTGCAATGATTGATCTGCATAACGAACTGGTAAAGCGAGACAACGGTGTGTTGATGACCTTGCAGGTGCATGACGAACTTGTGCTGGAAGTTCCAGAAGAGCTGATTGAGGAAACAACAAAGCTGGTTGTAGATGTCATGGAAAATGCGTATGAACTGGACGCACCCTTAAAGGCGAATGCAGAAGTTGGTCAAAATTGGCGTGACATGGACTCGGTTATCTAGCCTAATAATCCGATAACAGCCTGCTTAATGTCAGGTAAAAGTTACGCGTGTTGAGGTGCTTGCTCTGTTATAGTTATGCTATATTGAATTATGAAAGCGTAGAATAGCTAAACATATGACTATTAAACAACTTGACCCTCACGCATCGGTGTATTCGCTGGTGCATAACGACACGAATAACCAGAAAATGCTTAATAATGTCGGCATGATGAACCTTATCAGCCGGGAGATTGAAAATACTGTGATACGTGACCATGTGCCATCACGCATATTTTCCAGTTTTCAGCGCATAAGTAGTTTTTTGCCACAGCGCAATCGCTATGAAAAACTCGCTGTGCATGCGGAGGCGGTATATATATTTGCCTATTTTGACACTGTACCACCACCGATTGTGAATGTTCACTTTGTACCTATTCCCCACAATGCTCAATTCGCAAAGGAGTGGTTTGTTGTCGCTGAAAGCGCGAACTTTTTCACCGCGTTAGTGACCGAAGAAATCGACTCGCCTGATGACCCGAGAGCACAACGGATGTTTCGGGGTTTCTGGTCATTTGACGAAGAAATGGTGATGATTATTCAACAGTGGTTGAGTAACCTTGTAGGTATTTCTCCGCTTGATTATGGTGACAACCGTACCCATGTGAACTATCAGACACATATCAGTGTGATGGGTAATGTCATTAGTCGCCTGACGCATGAATTGGCGGTGGCAAAAGGGGCATAATCCACACTATAACAGACTGAATTTCATAAACATATCTGAACCGGTAACCGCCGGTTTTTTTATTTGATATGCAACGGTTTAAATAGTAAAACAAACATCGCCCTAATAATACGTTAGCCTTGTTTCATGACAACCGTAGTTGTGCTATACTGAACCTATATTTGTGCTACGTATTTTAGCCTCTTTTTTGAAACCTGATTGAGGGTTCGCTTACTAAGTTTTTTGCGGAGTTATAGCGTGTTTCTGCGCTGAAAATCGTAAGTAATGTACATTATTTGAAAAGAAAAATAGGTGTTCATGAAGCATTATCTTGACATCAGAGATTGGTCAACACCGGAACTCGATGAGCTTCTAAGGTTGGCTGTTTATTTAAAAACTGAATGGAAATCCGGCGGTAATAAACCGGTATTAGGTGGCAAAGTGCTGGCTATGGTTTTCCAGAAGCCTTCGCTTCGCACACGCGTATCGTTTGAAGTCGCGATGACTCATCTTGGTGGCACCGCGATTATGTTGGGTCCATCAGAAATTGGATTAGGCAAGCGCGAAAGTATCGCAGACGTATCGCGTGTGTTATCGGGATATTCACAGGGGATTATGGCGCGGGTATTTGAACATCAGCATGTGCTGGAACTTGCTGAGTATGCATCAGTGCCGGTGATTAACGGGCTTAGTGATGATCTGCATCCGTGTCAGGCATTGGCAGATATTCTGACAGTTTATGAGAAATTTGGCACACTTAAAGGCTTAAAACTCGCCTTTATTGGCGATGGCAATAATGTTGCACGGTCATTGTTGAACGCGTGTGCGGCATTTGGCATGGACTTTTCAATTGCATCTCCTCAAGGCTATGAATTACCTGATGTACAGAATTTCCCTATGGCGACTGAAATAATGGTGACCGCTACCCATGATGCCACGACTGCGGTACAGGATGCCGATGTCATTTATACTGATACATGGGTGAGTATGGGGCAGGAAGACGAAGTGAAGGCACGTCTCGCACAATTTGAGGATTATCAGGTGAATGAAGACTTGCTGGGACATGCCAAACCGGATGCTATCGTCCTGCACTGTTTACCGGCACATCGTGGGCAAGAGATCACTGATGAAGTGGCTGATGGCGCACAATCGGCGATTTTCTCGCAGGCAGAGAATCGACTCCATGCACAGAAGGCGATTCTGGTACATTTAATGCGCTGATGTGTGCGAAGTTCTAAATTTATACGACAATATGATTAATCCGACGAATGAATACCAACCTTAGTAGTGATGTGAGAGCGAACTATGTCGCAAAACCGTGAAGCCTATCAACAATATATGGAACAGGGGCATAACGCCGCGTGGGAACAGGATTGGCAAACCGCCATTAAATCCTACACACAAGCCGTTCAAGAATACTCAGATGACCCCGAGGCACACAATCACCTGGGGTTGGCTCTGCTTGAAATCGGGCGTTTAGATGATGCGCTGAAAGTATATACCCGCGCTTATCAACTTTCACCGGAAGACCCTGTACCGTTGGAAAAAAGTGCGGATGTCTTAGAACGTATGGGGCGTTTAAAAGAAGCGGCACAACAGTATGTCAATGTGTCAGAGATTTATCTTGGCATGCGCGATCTCGATAAGGCGATTTATAATTGGGAACGTGCGACGAAGCTAACACCGGGATTGGTGGCTATTCACGCTAAGTTGGCGCAGGCGTATGAACGTGTGGGCGATAAACGACGCGCTTTACAGGAATACCTCAAACTCGCCTATAACTTCAACCGTATCGATCAGGACGAGAAGGCTATTAAGGCGGTTGAACGTGCCTTGCGTCTGGATAAGCGGAATTCACAGGCGCTTAATATTTTGCGTGCTTTGCGCTCTGGTGGCGATGTCGCATTACCAGAATTTGAGAGTGACCAACCCGTTGTGGAAGAGGAAAGCGAATTTGAACTCTTCGCGAAGTCATCACCCGACTCTAGTCGGGCACAGATCGGCGAAGCAGACCCGCGCGGTCCCGTTGGGGAATCAACCACCAAAGCTCTTGTATCGCTCGCGGCATTTGTAGTCGAAAGCGGTCAACTTGACTCTTATGGTGGTGATGCGTTACAAGCAATGGAGTTTCAGCGTCAGAGCTTGACTGACCAAGCGATTGAAGCCTATATACGTGCGGAACCCGGGTTACGTCATCCTGCCTTAAAACTCAATCTGGGTGCGTTATTGCTACTGGCTGATAATGCGGAGGAAGCTGTAAAGCATCTGGGTGAAGCCGTGATGGATACGAACTTGTCTGCGGGTGCATTACACGCGCTGGGACAAGCCTATTTTAAGCTCGGAAAGCATAAACAGGCTGGGCGCTATCTGACACAGAGTTTGCAGGCGGTTGATACAAGCCTTGCAGAAACACCGGATGAAGTCGCTGAATTGACAGAGGTCTATTCAAGTATTATCGCCGCCTTAGATGGGCGTAGCGATCAGGCACTTGCGTCTATTAATGATCGCTTCCTCAACCTGTTAAGTGGCAAGGACTGGAAACAGCGCATTGCGGATACACGTCGCCACCTTGAAGAAGTGATGCGCGATGAAGGCGATCAAGGTCTGGTTGATTTTATCGTCACGGGTAACGATGAACTGGCGTCTACCGTCACACGTATTGACACCTATATTCGTCAAGGGTTGTTGACGCTGGCAATGGATGAGGGGCATCGTGCGGTAGAAAGCGCTCCATATTATTTGCCGGTGCATGTGCGTATGGCAGAGATTATGATGCGCGAAGGTCGTGTACGGCAAGCAATCAACAAATATAACATGGTCGCACGGTCATATATGACCCGTGAAGAAAATGATCGCGCCGCGTCTATTTTGGGTGAGGTGCTCGAAATGGCACCGTTGGATGTTTCTGTGCGCGTTAGCCTGATTGAACTGTTGACTGACGAAGGGCGACAGGTTGAAGCGCTTGAACACCAAATTGCGCTTGGTAGCACGTTTAATCAACTGGGTAATTTTGATAAATCCCGTGAGACTTACATGGATGCGGAAAAAATGGCGAAACGCCTGGAAGCCCCCGCAGAAAAACTAGTCGAGATTAAACACCGTCTGGCGGATATGGATCAGATGCGTTTGGATACACGCCGAGCGATCAAAACGTACGAAGAAATTATTGAGATTTCAACTAATGATGAACGTGCTCATCGCATGCTGGTTGATCTAAACTACAATCAGGGTAATCAGGTGGAAGCGATCCGTAAACTGGATAAATTGCTCAACATCTATGCACAGTCCAAACAGATAAATCAGATTGTGAAAGTTCTAGAAGGGCTGGTGAAAAATTATCCAAATGACACCGGCTTACGCTCCCGTTTGGCGGCAATTTATCGGCAGACCAATCGTAAGAGTGAGGCTATTGAGCAATTAGACGCACTCGGTGAGTTACAACTGGAAGCTGGAATGCATAATGATGCACGGAGTACGATTAAGCAAATTATCGCCATGAAACCTGAGCAGGGTATGGACGATTATCAAAAGTTGCTCAGCCAACTTGGTGGATAATGTGTTGGTGATGATAGAGACGCGTATTAATTAAGGACGTTTGATTTGGAATTTTTGTGGGCATTCGATAACCTGACAGCGCTTGCGGCGCTGGATATTTTGATCGTTGCCCTTTTTTTCTTCGGCTTGAGTTTTCTCTTTCGCGGAACACAAGCGGCGGCATTATTGCGCGGGACATTGTTTTTGCTGGTCGGGCTGATTTTAATCTCCAATTTGCTCGATCTGGATGCATTGAGCTGGTTATTGAATAATGCGTTGACCGTGCTTGCGGTAGCTATCCCGATTATTTTTCAGCCAGAATTAAGACGGTCTTTAGAACGATTAGGGCGTGGCAATATTCTCTCTAATCGGCAAACGCCAGAGCGTGCCCGTGCCCAGATTATCGAAGAAATTTGTCAGGCGGCGGAAAAATTGTCAGAGCGTCGTCACGGTGCATTGATCGTGTTGCAACGAAATAGTAGTCTTGCCGAATTTATCCGTACAGGAATCTTCATTGATAGTGAAGTAAATGCACAGTTACTCTTGACGATTTTTTGGCCCAAAACAGAATTGCATGATGGCGCGGCGATTATTGACGATAAGGGAAGACTATCGTCTGCCGCATCGGTATTACCCTTAACGGCAAATCGCAACCTGCCAAGCCGTAAGATGGGCACACGACATCGCGCCTCTTTAGGGATTAGCGAAGTCAGTGATGCTTTGTGTGTGGTTGTGAGTGAGGAAACGGGTAAAATCGCCATTACTAACGGTGGACGTATGGTATCTCGTCTGGATTCAGAACGATTGCGAACAATTCTCAATGCGTTTTATGGCGCACAAAATGCCCCGAGCGACTCGCCGATTACGCGCATCCGTGAAACTGCTCAGGAAGTCTTTAAACGGGTACAGAACCTCAGGAAACAGACGCAATGAGTGTCACCTTTCGTAATCGACAATTAAACCGTACACTCGTCAATAATTTTCTCTGGTTTCTTGCCTCATTAGGGCTGGCTGTCTTCGTATGGGTGCTTGCGTCTACACAGGCTGATCCGGTGGATATTCGCCGGTTTACTGGCATTCCGATTCAATATAATCTTGCCGATAATCTTGTGCTGGTCGATAGCCCACGGACATCGGTACGAGTTAATATCCGGGCACAGCAATCTACGCTTGATTTACTCCAGGCGGATGATATTGTAGTCAGTGCAGATCTGCGTGAATTCGGTCCCGGAACCTATACGGTTGAACTTGACACCAATATTGCGCGGCGGGCTGTCGCGGATACACAACCCGCACAGGTCACTGTCACGCTGGAGACAGTTGAGTCCAAACTGGTTGAAATTACGACTATGGTCAGCGATCTACCTCCACTTGGTTTTAGTCGAGGAGAAACAACGCTTGAAGTCACGCAAATTCGTGTGACGGGGGCGGCGAGTTTGGTGGAAGAAGTGACTCAAGCACAGGTCGACATTGATCTGAGTGAGCAACGGGTCAATTATTTACAGGATTTAACGATTAATGTGCTGGATGCAGACGGCAATCCTGTATCCGGTTTAACAGTTGAACCGCAAACAGTAGAAGTCTCGATCCCTGTAACACAACGTGATGATGTAGATATTGTCGGGGTGGAGCCGGACATCGACACGGAAACGCTGGAATCGGGTTACGAAATTACCTCGTTTAGCTTTGAACCCCAGAATATTATCGTCAGCGGAAATTTAACCACGTTGCCGGATACACTACTCACTGAACGGATTTCCTTAACAGGGCGCACAAATGATTTTTCCGATACCGTTGCGGTGCAATTACCGGAAAATATTCTGGTTTTGAGTGAGCGTAACGTGACGGTTTCTATTGGCATCTCGCCTATTATCATGACGCGTACACTGGAAAATGTGGCTTTAACGGTTATCGGGCTGGAGCCAAGTCTATCGCCAGATTTGCTGGTGAGTGAGGTCGATGTCATTGTGACCGGTCCACAAGCACAAATTGAGGAATTGAGTGCGACAGATGTCCGGGCGGTGATTGACTTAAATGGTCTAACAGCAGGTACATACAGCCTCAATCCAACCGCGACAATTAGCCAGGCAGAGACACAGATCATACCGAGTACAATCTCTGTGACGCTCCGCAACAGTGTTGAGATCACGGAAACAGCGGAACCTCCCGGTCCATAGATGCTGTTCCATCTGCACACAGGCATTGATTTCTGTTATGATAAGCTCGTTGGGTTCTGGCGTAGTTTTCCAGAGCTTTTTTGTGCCATATGGCGGGGCTTTCTCGACGACGATGGTACACTACACTCACACATCAACAATAATATAGAAAGAACACAAGAGCATGGCACGTAAACCGCTGGTCGCTTTGGTTGGGCGACCAAATGTGGGTAAAAGTACATTTTTTAATCAACTGGTCGGCGAACGCATGGCGGTGACTAATGAAATTCCGGGCACCACCCGCGACCGGATTCAATCGGAATCAGATTGGCGTGGCGTGAATTTTCGTGTGGTGGATACGGGCGGTATTGAGATTTACCAGCCCAAAGGCACCCGCGACGAAAATCCGCTTTCAGAAGGTAGCGTAGAATTTGTGCCTCAGATCAAATCGCAGGCTATGCTGGCGATCAATGAAGCAGATGTGATTGTTATGCTGGTTGATATTACGCATGGGATCACCGCGGCAGATGAGGAAATTGCCGAAATTCTACGCCGTACGAGCAAACCGGTCATTGTCGCGGCAAATAAAGCCGATACGCCGGAAAAATTCAATGATGCCACCGAGTTTTACGCCCTTGGGGTAGGACCTGTAGTGCCGATAAGTGCAATTCATGGGATTGGCTCCGGTGATCTGTTGGATGAAGTCATTGATGCAATGGAAGCGGCAGAAATCCTTGATATTGATGACGACGATGACGATCATATGAAAATTGCTATTGTCGGGCGACCAAACGCAGGTAAGAGTACATTGCTCAATCATTTAATTGGCGAAGAGCGTGTGATCGTTAGCCCACATGCAGGCACAACCCGTGATGCCATCGACACCGAGTTGTCTTGGCATGGGGATCGCGTGTTATTAATTGACACTGCCGGTATTCGGCGCCGAGGTCGCATCGAACCTGGCGTAGAAAAATATAGCGTGATTCGCGCGATCAAAGCGATTGACCGCGCAGATGTTGCTTTATTGGTGGTTGATGCTGAAGAAGGTGTGACCGAGCAAGATGAGCACATTGCCGGTTTCATTCTGGATGCCTATAAAGGGTTAGTTATCATCGTCAACAAATGGGACACAGTAGAAAAAGACTCCAACACAATTGTTGAGTTTAAGAAGCATGTGCGTGACCGTCTGCACTTTATCGACTATGCGCCGATAATCTTTATTAGTGCATTAACCGGGCAACGTATCCATCAGGTATTGGATACTGCTAACGCGGTCTGGGAAACACGTTCATTGCGCGTACAAACATCGGAGCTGAATCGGTTGGTTCGGGAAGCGGTGCAACGTCATCCCGCGCCAATGAAGGGGACGAAACGTCTCAAAATCTACTACGCGACACAGGTGGCGACAGACCCACCATTATTCTTATTTCATGTCAACGATAAGAAGATGGTGCATTTCACATACAAGCGCTATCTTGAAAATCGCATTCGTGAGGTCTTTCCATTTGAGGGCACACCGATTCGGATGAGCTTTAGGGAGAGCAAAGGTGCGCCACGTAGAGAAGGGGCTAGCGGTGGCAAGACCAATGAGGAATAAAGCGGTGTAAAAATGAATTGAGCGACCATCCTAGTCGCTCATTTTGGTTATAGCTCAGGTGGGGTGTGATCTGTTGCATAATCCGATGTAAGTGAATCATCATCCGCTTCAGCATTTTCTGTCATATCGCTTGCAATCAGCGCCCATATATCACGCAGTGCTAACGCATCAAATTCTTGAAAATGGCACACATCGCAGATAAATGCGAGTGTGTCCGGTAGGGCGAGAATTGAGTTGTTGTGTAGCCGTAAGTAGGTTGCTTTGCCCGGTTTTAATCGTCCAATCTGGCAACGCGGACAGTAATCTCGGTATTGGTAATTCATTGTACTGTCCCCTGTATGGTTTCTGGATGGTTCGGAATAATAATTCTGAAATCTTCGGGGGGCCAAAAACGTAGCACGGCTTCGCCGATAATAAGATCGCTCGTGACCACGCCAAAACTGCGCGAGTCGTTGCTATGATTGCGATTGTCACCCATCATGAAGCATTCTTCTGCGCCTAAATCCCAGCGATCATCCCGACAATGAACACGGTTACAGGGTTCATTGATATACGGTTCGGGTAAAAGTACGCCATTCAAATACACTTCCATGTCAATAATTTCAATGACATCACCCGGAATTCCAATCACCCGCTTAATAAGTGGTGATTCATTTTCTGTGCGTGGCTGTGGTGAATTAAATACGATAATATCCCCGCG
The DNA here is from genome assembly GCA_034435575.1 of Anaerolineae bacterium. Taxonomy (GTDB): domain Bacteria; phylum Chloroflexota; class Anaerolineae; order Aggregatilineales; family Phototrophicaceae; genus JAVJSU01. Next base: position 5,061 of record DAOTXB010000686.1, on the reverse strand, counting down.
CTGTGGTTCAGTTAGCATATAATTGACACGGCTGATGAACAAGCGTTGTCCATCTTGTAGGGTGGGTTGCATACTAATGCCCTGTACCATTGATTGTGGAATAGCAAGCTGGAAAAACACAAATACCGCCAACCCCACAACAATCGTGCCGGCGATTTCTTTTAGGATGCGAAAACATCCGATTTGTGTTTTGGGTCGTGGTAATGATGTCACTTGTTCCATAATTCTCCTAGAATGATCCTTGCAATGGTTAATCCGGGTAGGCGATACGGCTGACTATGCCCCAATCTTCTGGGGGCCAATAGCGGATCATGACTTCTCCTACGATAAATTCACGCTGTACTAGACCTACAGACGCAGAACGCGAGTCACTGCTCCGGTTGCGGTTATCTCCCATTACAAAGAACTGATCCTCACCGAGTTCCCATTGATTATCGGGGCAACGGTTGTCGGTACATGGCTCATTGATATACGTCTCGTCAAGTGGTTCATCATTAACATAGACGAATGTATCTCGAATTTCTACCACATCACCCGGAACACCAATCACGCGCTTGATGTAATCTTCTTCCGTGTTACCAGGGTAGTGAAATACAATAACATCACCCCGTTCAGGATCACCAACAAGATAATTTATGCGACTAACAATCAAAAATTGCCCATCTTCAAAGTTAGGGAGCATACTCGGACCATCAACGATAAAACGTACAGTGGCAAGGTTCACAAGTGCGTAAATCGCGCCGATAAGTACAATCAGATCAAGGACTTCCCGGAAACCGCTCCATCGTTGTAGGCGTGGGCGGGGCAGTGGCGTTATGACTTGTTCCTGTGGCGATGGGGTTACATTTTGCAAGAAGAGTTTATCCCTCGTTTGTTCTACATTTACGCATTATAAGCCTGTAGGCAGTGTCAGGCAACGCACGGTTGTGGCACAAACAATATTCTAATGCTTTTTCTTTATGTAATTGTGTACAGTGCGTTACAATAAAATATAGACGGTTTACAAGCAAAGGTCGTTAAAAATGTGATGAATCCTGTAGGCTTTTTACAGGATATTGCCCGTACAATATAAATAGTGATTAAATTACACCGTCTTTTTTGTGCATGAGTTCTGCAAAAATACGATATAAGCATTACACATTTGTTTCTGAATTAGAAAGCAAACCCTGTGGCTGGAGAAACCATACTCATTGTCGATGATGGTCGTGAGAACCGTGAATTTATTGTCGAATACGTCATTCAACCCAACGGTTACAAACACCTGCTAGCAAAAGATGGGGTTGAAGGGTTAGAGATGGCGTTGAAACATAAGCCTGATCTGATTTTGCTAGATCTCAATATGCCTCGTATGGATGGTCAGGATGTGTTAAAGCACTTGTCCCACCGTAATGTCGATATTCCCGTGATTCTGATGACATTTTATGGGTCAGAAGAAATTGCAATTGAAGTTTATCGGCTTGGTGTTCGCGATTATGTCAAGAAACCCTATTCTGTTGAAGAAATGGAACAGGCGATTAATCGTAGCCTGACGGAAACACGCTTACGTCGGGAAAAAGAAGCGTTAACCGAGCGTGTCATCCACGCGAATCGTGATTTACAGATGCGTTTACAAGAATTGAACGTACTTTATTCCATCGGTAAGAATGTGACCGCTTCAACAGATATGGACACACTTTTGCCACGCATTGTTGATGCCGCAATTCGTATCACATCCGCAGAACAGGGTAAGCTATATCTGGATAATCAAGGGAAGTTGATCTGTCGGGCACAGAAGCGTCAACAAAGTGGGCGTGCGGTTGCTAGTAATGTTGAAGCCTCCAATCCATTGGCATTTCAGGTGATAAAGACCGGACAGCCCCTGTTGCTTTCACGCGATAACATGAACAGGGATAACACTGAAGAACCTATTTCTGCGGCATATGTGCCACTTGTCCTGCGCCAGAATATTGTTGGTGTTCTGGGTGTGGACAATTATTCTCAAAAAGCGGGGCATTTTACCCAGCACGAAAGCGCATTGCTCAGTGCCTTGAGCGATTACGCCGCCATCGCGATTTCCAACTCCCGTAATTATGAAGCCCTAAAACAGGCGAAAGAGCAAGAGAAGGATCAAATAAGGGGCACATTTGAGCGCTTCGTCTCACCATCGGTTGTTCAACATGCGCTACAGTCGCCGGAGAACTTGCAATTGGGTGGGAATCGGCGCGAAGTTAGTGTACTTTTTGCTGATATTCGTGGCTATACCGCGTGGAGCGAAACCGCACCGCCCGAACAAGTTGTGGAAACGTTGAACCATTATTTGAGTTTGGCGGCAGAAGTTGTGCTTGCATGGGAAGGGACGCTTGATAAATTTTTTGGTGATGGATTGATGGCAGTCTTTAACGCGCCGGACGACCAGCCAGATCATGTGCATCGTGCGGCAGATGCGGCACTAGCGCTGATGAAAGCCGCTAAGGAAGTTAACCTGATTCATGGACACAAGCTCTCATATAGCATTGGCGTGAATGTCGGTGAGGCAGTTGTTGGTAACGTTGGTACAGAACGCGCCATGAACTACACAGCCATTGGCGATGCGGTAAACCTTGCCAAACGTTTACAAGAATATGGCGCTCCGGGGCAAATATTGGTCGAGGAGACGGTTGTACAACGTCTGGGTAATCTGGTACAGGCGCGACCATTGGGGGAGCTTAAAGTAAAAGGGCGCAAAAAAGGTGCTTTCGCTTATGAATTGCAAGGACTGCACTATCCGCCGGGGCGTGAATAAGAGCAACAAATAGCGCTATTATATTTACATTTGAAACATAAATATCTGTTACAATCGAACTATATCTATTGATTGACTACGACCGGAAATTTCGATGGGTGATCTATCGACATTTGATTCTATGATCAACATTCTTGCCAACTTACTGGTGCTATCTTTAGCATTGGGTTTGGTCTTCGCATTACTTATCCAACCTCGTCGCGAAGTAACTAATTATTTGTTTGCGTTCTTCTGCGCCTGTTTGGCATGCTGGGGTATCGTATCGCTGATACTCGCCATACCGGAGGTTCAAGCCGGGTGGGATAGCGCACAATTGCTACAGTTGTATCTCATATCAATGCTACTGACGGCGATGAGTTTCTTCATTTTTATTCTCGTTTTCACCAAGCCAGAAGGTGTCGTCGCCCGTATTTTGACCGTGCTTGCACCACTCGCGTTCGTCGGGATGACGATTTACGTATTTTCTGGTTCTGCTTTTGAAGCCGCAGATGCTGGCACGAATTCGATGGTGTTTGAACCACTCGCCGGTGCATATCTTGCTTTAGGCTTATCGGTGGTTTATCTGGTTCTTTCCTTCTGGATGATCGTCAGTTCTCCCGGTTCACGCATGAATGTGCTTCGCATACCGGCTGTGCTTTTGATTGTTGCTTATAGTGTCAACTTTGTTGATGCACTGGCACGGTTGCCGATTGCAACACCACTTGTGAGCATTGCGGCCTTATGGATCGGGTGGGTTGTATTGCGTTTGCAAGTGTTTAACCCCATGAATGATCTCAATGCCGAATTACGCATTGCGAATCGTGATCTCCAACAGGTGATTAGTGACCTTGCCAGTGAAAAAGGCAAAACAGAACAGCTTAATGAGGATTTACGGGCGGCGAATCAGTACAAGAGTGAATTCTTAGCTAATATGAGCCATGAATTACGCACACCACTCAATTCGATTATTGGCTATAGTGAATTACTGCGTGGTGGAATTTATGGACAACTCACGGACAAGCAATCAGATCGGCTGGAGAAGATTCATCGTAATGGCACACGGTTATTGGACCTTATAACAGACATTCTAGATTTAAATAAAATTGATGCGGGCAAGTTGAAGCTCGATATTGTCTCGTTTGAACTGCGTCCAATCATTATGACCGTTGTTGATATGATGGAACCGCAACGTATCGAAAAAGAATTGACCTTAAAATTAGAGCTTGCAGATGTACTCCCACGATTATATGGGGACGATAAACGTGTGCGTCAGGTTATCGAGAATCTGTTGGATAATGCCTTTAAGTTCACTCAAGAAGGCTCTGTAATGGTGTATGCACAGGGTATTCGTGTAAAACATGGCTTGTCTGATGATTTTAAACTGCCTACATTAGGATGGTTGCGTGATGGTGAATGGGTGATCGTTGGTATCGAGGATACGGGAATTGGCATCTCTCCAGAAAATCAGGGACGTATCTTCGATGAATTCGCGCAGGCTGATGGGAGCCGAACGCGTGAATTTGGGGGCACAGGGCTAGGTTTGGCGATTTCGAAACGCTTGGTTGAGCTACATGATGGGTCAATCTGGCTAAAGAGTGAGGAAGGTAAGGGGAGTTCATTTTACTTTGCCCTGCCGGCGAGCTTCAAATCGGTTGAGCAACAAACTGCACCTGTGGATTCTATAAATACACCTTAACTTTGAATGTTGATGATCGCAGTAATAGCTAGTCATTATGACTGATATGCGTAATCATCGCGCATAATCCTCAAGTTTGGAGTAAAATTCAACTATGATGACGGATGAACCATTGAGGAGGCTCTAAAATTATGAGCCGTATACTTGTCGTCGAAGATAATCGGGATAACATGACCTTAATTGTTGATGTGCTATCCTCATTAGATCACGATGTATTGCAGGCGTTCGACGGTCAAGAGGGACTGGAAATGGCGCAGAAGGACAAACCTGAGCTGATTTTGATGGATTTATCATTACCGCTCATGGACGGATGGACAGCGACACGGCGGATTAAGGCGAACCCTGAATTGAAGGCAATTCCTGTCATCGCATTGACCGCACATGCGATGGTCGGTGACCGTGAGCGTGCATTAGAAGCAGGATGTGACGATTATTTGACTAAGCCGATCAATCTTAGTGATCTGGTGAGTAAACTCAACGAATTCTTGGAGATGTAAGGGGTGAAGGATTTGAAGATCCTCGCAGTGGACGATAAGCCAGATAATATTGAACTTATCTCTGATATTGTAGATGCGCTCGGCTATGATGTGATCAAAGCTTTTGACGGTCCACAGGCGCTAGCAAT
>DAOTXB010000685.1:0-8299 GCA_034435575.1 Anaerolineae bacterium | reverse complement strand
GTAAGCGGGGTATCCGTACCGTCCGGCGTGAGCGACCAACCCATGACCAGTGATGAAACCTTACAGGGTGCGCTTAATCGTGCCGAAAATGCCCGTCGACACACCGCTGATGCAACCTATTGGGTCGGTATCGAAGGTGGTGTGGACGAAACCGCACATGGCATGGAGGTGTTCGCATGGGTAGTCGTTACGGACGGTCAGCGCACGGGTAAAAGTAAAACGGGCACGTTCTTCTTACCCGATGAAGTCGTGTCGCTCATCCGACAGGGTGTGGAACTCGGTGATGCAGACGATCAGGTTTTTGGACGGGAGAATTCTAAGCAGGGCAATGGTGCAGTCGGCATCCTAACAAAGGATGTGATTGACCGCACCGATTATTATGTACATGCGATGATTCTTGCACTCATCCCGTTCACCAACACCGCGCTTCGTTGGGATGAATAAATACGGATGGTTAAATCATCGCTTCCGTTAATGGCTTGTGGCTGTCTTACGGGTTAAAAGCGCCTGCATAATTGTCATGACCTCTTCGCTTTGTAAGCGTTCCGCGAAAATTTCAAATTCAGCGCTCATAGCCTCTTCTAGGGCTTGGGCGTTGCCTCGTTTGAGCAGTTGTTTGGTCAAATGTAACGCTTGTGGCGGTTTGCTCGCTAATTTTTCCGCCTGTGCCCACGCGCTATCCATCAGATCATCAGCACCATACACGGCATTGACGATTCCGAACGTTTTCGCTTTCTCCGCGCCGAATTTTTCGCCGAGCATCAACAATTCTGCCGCCTGTCGTTGACCAACCAGCAAGGGGACGAGGTAACTCGCGCCCGCTTCCGGCACGATCCCCAGATCAATAAATGCGAAGTTGAACGAGGCGCTATCCACTGCATAGACCAGATCGCAATGTAAGAGCATCGTCACACCGACACCCACCGCCATGCCGTTCACAGCGGCGACAATCGGGGTGTTTGTGCGGGCAATCGTCGTGATGAAATTCGCCGCAGAGCGTGATGTCGGGTTGCTAATGAAGGTCGTTAGGTCATTCCCTGCCGTAAAGCTATCGCCCGAACCGGTGATGAATACCACATGGATTGTCTCGTCTGCGTCCGCTGTTGTCAGTGCTTCGGTTGCAATGTCATACATTTCTGGACTAAGGGCATTTTTCTTGTTTGGGCGGTTGAACTGTATTTTCAAAATCGCCTCGTGGCGTTCAACGCTTATAAGGGTGTTGCTGTCTAGCATAATAATGTGTTCCTTTTATTAACGTATCAACGATAAACTCTACATATTTTCTAACCACACAATCCGCCTCATTATACCGTTATTTAAACTATGATGTTGTTTTTTCGGTACGCACCAATCAAATAGTGAGCATTGATTTGATTTTACTAACGACCAAATTGGAACGCACACGATGTCTGCGTTGTCTTATTAAGTAATCGACGTTTTGCACATGGGTACCCGCCTGAACGTCAGGCGAAACGGATGATTACACAAGTTAGGAGCATTTGACATGGTATTAAGTCAACCCAACGGACAAAAAACGGTGTGGCGTGTGCTAATGATAATCGTCGCAATGGTCATGCTCGGAATCGCAGTGGCACCGACGACGCAAGCCAACGCGCAACCGACAAACAGCATCAATGTTTATGCCGCCTTTCAGAACTATGAAAATGGCTTCATGATCTGGCGCAGTGATACCAACAAAATTTATGTGTTCTATCGAAATTTCACCGATGGAGGCACCTACGCCGAATTTCCAGAGACAGCTTACGCGACTTTACCCGATAATCCGGTGACTGACCCCACCCCTAACGGTCTGGTGCGTCCCGTGCGCGGCTTCGGGCGTGTGTGGGGCAATTTTAGCGAAGTGCAAGCGAATTTGGGCTGGGCAACCACGCCAGAATCCGGTTACAACGCAACACTCTATACCATCCCGAATACGCTTTTTATCGCCTTGCCTAATGCCTCATTCATTAGCTTGAGCTTCAACAATTGGTCGCAGACCTTCAGCAATCCAGTGCCTATTCCATCGCCGCCGCCTCCACCACCGCCCCCTGTACCGACACAGCCTCCCCCACAGCAAATCAACTCACCATCGACCTATCAATATTATCAGGGCGGGTTGATGACATGGTGGAGCCACGACGGGACAATTATGGTATTTGCCAACAGCGGTCAAGTTCTGCGCTATCCGGTTTCACAATATGGTGCGTTGGCGGAAAACACATGGGTGTATCCACCGAGCGGATTTGTACGCCCGATTATGGGATTTGGTAAAGTCTGGGCGAATCATGCTTATGTCAACAGAATACTGGGCTGGGCAACCACATTCGAGCGATCTTATACCGCACAAATTACGCTGGACGATGCGATTGGTAATGACATCGCGTTTTACGTGAGTGCACCCAACGGACAGGTCATCACTGTGACCGAAGCCGGTACGTGGTATTACGCTTAGTAGGCTGTGTGCTGTGGTGCTTTGCTCACCCTGTTCCTTGTGCAGTAAACGCACGGGATAGGGTGAGGGATGACGATTCCCGAAACAATCCAACCATTCATGCTGGACGTGTGGTATAACTGTCACGAATACTTGCTTTGCCACTGATTTGACAGGATCGCTCATAGTGACCTTACCCGCGTCCACTGAATCCCGAACTGCGTCGCCCATTGCAATTTGGGCACCGCGCTTATTGCTTGCCGCGCTATTTTTGACCGGCGCACAGGTATTGCTCTGGCTAGAACCTCTACAACGCCCGTTGACCGACTGGCTCATCCTGATTGCTGGCGCGGTAGCATTGGCAACCATCACGCTTGATTTAATGGTGCGCTTTCGTGTGCGCGATGTGTACGATGTAATGGTGGTCACGGTTGTGTACGCGGTATCCAGCGCCTTTTTGCTTGATCCTACAACCGCGTTGATTGATTTTCCCTTTACGTTTATCACCCGTGTGATGGGCGCACACACACTCATTAGCTTTGAAATGCTCGCGCTATTTTTAGCACTGACTGCCGGACAATTTAGCGCGTATCGGCGGTTTGCGCTTATGGGCGCGGTCATCGTGGGCTTCGCATGGGGCGTGTGGGTGCGCTGGTCGCCGGAACTTACACCGCGTATTGAAGAACCGGTCACGCTTGCGACCATGTTCATCGTGCTTGGCGTAGCAATGATCGTCATCGCAGGGTTGTATGTCATGACTCTGCGTGTTACCCGCAAAACACAGGCATCCGACTACTTGCTTTCGCCTTTGGGGTGGGCGGTCATGGCAATTGTCTTGATCGTGATTTTCCTTGTTCGTGCCGCCAACGAAACACTTGTGCCGGGCGCACTTTTGCCCATAATTGGCGTGATTGCGGTCTGTGTGGGCATTATCTGGTCACGCAGTTCAAACAAAGGGCGTATGCTCTTAAACGCGCACTTTCCACCCACGGCACCACCAATATTATGGGTAATCATGCCATGCGCTGTGTTCGTCTTGATGACCGCTTTCGTCTATGATTTGCCACTGGTTGAGCTAGCGGGATTCAATCAACTCACCGTGATCGAATTTGCGTTCGCGGTTGTGGGTTTTGGCTGGTTGCCGTTCGTCGCGGCGATCACAAGTACCCGTGCCATCGCCAGACAATATCAACGGTTGGATTTTTAGCGTCAGCGTCGTGCGATAAAAACTTACGCCCGCGCTACATTTACCGCCTGTACAAATGCCTTTGCAATCGCGGTAATTTCTTCAAATTGACCAGACTCGGCGAGATCCGGTGGACACAGTTGACTCCCCGCGCCGACTGCTAACGCGCCTGCATCGAACCAGGCGTTTACATTGTCTTTGCTCACGCCACCTGTGGGCATCATGGCAATATCTGGGAATGGGGCTTTGAGCGCCTTCATAAACGTGGGACCACCCATTGAACCGGGGAAGACCTTCACCACATCACTGCCATATTTGACCGATTGCATCACCTCAGACGGGGTCATCGCGCCCATCATCATCGGTAAGCCGGTTGCCTTCATCGCCGCACCTAACGCTTCCTCGCTGTGTGGACTCACCAGAAAACGTGCGCCTGCGTGATGCGCTTCTTGTGCCTGTTCAGGGCGGGTAAGCGTGCCCATACCCAGCACAATATCATCGCCATAGCGGGCATCTAGTTGTCGAATAACTTCCGGCGCGTTGGGGGTGGTGTAGGTGATCTCAATAGCATAAACGCCACCCTTTACCAGCGCTTCCACCATGTTAACTGTGATTTCTACCGATGAGCCACGGAGTACCGCGATCAGCCCTAATTTGTGAATCTTGTCTAACGTTGCCTGTTTATTCATTGCGCGTGTGTTTGCCTTTTGTGAGCATAAATTTGCCAGAGAAAAGCATAACGCAAAGTGGCGACGGCTCACAGGCGCAAAATGTGCATTGATAGGTTTCGCCAGCGATCACAAAGGGGCTTTTATAGGGTGTCCAATGTACGCATAATCGTATCGTAGGCATGATTGAGTTGTTGCATTTTGTTTTTGGCGGTGGGCGCACTGTTAAGATCAGGATGATAGACCCGTGCCAGACGCCGATATGCCCGTTTGATCTCCGCACGGTTTAGACCGGGATTTAGCCCAAACAAGGTGTAATGATCGCGCAGACCATCCAATGCCTGGCGAATTTTCGCCTGATGTGCATTGAAGTGCTGACTTCGATAGGGATGATTATCGCTGTCAAAAGTCGCCACCCGCCACATATTGTCCTGTGTGTGGATGCGGGTGCGATAACTGTGACAGGCGATTGTGCCGACATCCAACGGATCACCATAGCGCACACTGCGTTCGCCGGGGCGGGCAGTATAGTCGAAATGCACCGGATAGATGAACAGATGTCCCATGTAAATTTCGTAGGTGTAAACGGTGTTCTGGTAAACATCAAGAATGGACAATAGCCACTCATCTGGCACAAAAATTTGCCCATTATCCGGCAGGAGCATTTCTCCCCACACTACAAATAATGTGTACCGCCCCTGTTGGGTATTATCGTGGAAGATGTGCTTCATCTCATAGGAGGGAATCACCCGTTCGATCAGGTAAACCATCACCTGTTCGCCGCCAGTCAGTTCAATATGAATCAAGTCATTGCCATCGTGCAAAATGTGGCGTACCGCACCCGCTACCTCTAATTCACGCACCAATTGGGAACCCACGCCGTAGGTATAAAATCGCATCAGTTGTTTTTTCCAAGATGATTACATTACACGTTCATCATGGAGTTTACAGGGCAGAGCGACTTTACACAAAAACACTCAGATTAAGCCATCCTGGGCTGTAGCGTGTTTTACATTGTCTTAAACTTCAAACGATAGTTTAAAAAACCCTTAACAATCCCGTTTATGGATTTCAGGATCAAAACCCGCGCTGATACCCATAAATCGGTCATTTGCATCACATTTGTGCTGTTTTTCACACAAGAATCGGTGGTTTTCGTGCGAAAATAATGAAAATTATACAAAACACTATGATTTCTAATGTTAAGAAAAAACTTTTTGTGTTAAAGTAAGTTTAAGAAAATAAACTTCGTGAACAGGAGGTTCACTAATGAACACCAAGCATGCAAGAAAAATTATGAACCTTGCCGCACGACTCACAGAATATGTTGCAACATTCCAAGCACGGCATGGACGTGGCTTTATCGTCACGATGAGTAGCCCTACTGATGTGCGTGAACTTTATGAAGGCATCTTTGAGACTCAGGTAGAAATTGCCCAATTGCTCGATACTGAAGCATTAACCAATCCGCATCACAAATGTGGTGAATGGTGGGAACGCAACGAAATTCCTGATACCGGTGTTGTGCAAGAAATGGTCAACGAGATCAGCCATTTGATCGCCTGTTGCGCCTACTTCAACACCGATTCGCGTGGGATGGAAGGCTCGTATGCGGTACGAAGCGCACAGAGCACCATCGCCGGATTGCTTCATCCCGCCAGCCGTGAGCGTGTGCTAGACGCGTTACTCGTGAAAGTCCCCGTAGATCGGCAATAACTGTCAACATCACGGACATGATGAATGATGAGTATAGGATGCGGGGCAACTGAACAGGTTGTCCCGTGTGTATTCTCGTTTTCATCACATCTGTGCGATTCACATTGACGAGGAGGTAACAACACGCATGAAACTAAAACATGCCAGCAAAATGATGAAAGAAGCGGGGAAGTTGATCGAACTTGCCGCGACCTATCAATCACAGTATGGGCATCGTGCGCGGGTGGATGCAACATCCGAGATAGCGTGGAAGCTCTACAATAAAATGCTCAACATTCAATCACGGATTGCGCGCCTTTTGGATGATGTCACGCTTGACCAACCGTATCGCAAAGCCGGGGCATGGTGGGAACAACAGGATGTGATCGATGTGAGCACCGCACAACGGATTAGCCGTGAGGTCAACACACTTATCGCCCGTTGTGCCTATCAGACCGATGACGATCATCAGAATCCATATGCGTTGCTTTCTACCCAGCATAGCATCGCCGGTTTATTGCACCCGAACAGTCTCATGATTGCGGCGGATAAGTCGATTAGCTGGGATGAATTACGGGCAAGCTAAAGCGGAAACAAGAATACTAACTGAGATGTTCCAAAATCAACCGGAGGGCGGCATCTGCACTATCATGCTTATTTTCGAGGCGATTTCCCTGCCATACAAAGCGTTTCACTGCCAAAATGCCCTCTGTTCCTGCTAGACCGATATACGTCAGCCCAACCGGCTTTTCGTCTGTGCCCCCGCCCGGTCCGGCGATTCCGGTCACGCTCAGGGCATAATCGGTTCCCAGACGCTTTCTTGCACCGATTGCCATTTCGCCCGCCGTCGCCTCACTGACCGCGCCATGATCGATGAGGGTTTGTGTTTTTACCCCCAGCATCGCCTCTTTTATAGCGTTAGAATAGGCGACAATACCACCGAGTACATACCGTGAACTGCCGGATATGTCGGTTAAGCGACTGGCGATGAGTCCCCCTGTGCAGGATTCTGCTGTGCAGATGGTTTTGCCAAGTGTAGCTAGGCGTTCCCCTACCTGAACTTCCAAAAGTTGTGTGTTCTGTTCCATTGTCATCAGGAATTTGATCTCATTTTCTATCGTGTACATCCAATTAACGCCAGTAACCGAAGCTAATCACATACGAATCCGGTAAGGTCACATAATGCCCATTATTGGCGGTATCCGTCATATAGACACGACTGGTGAAGACCATATTACGATTGCTGGCGCTGTTGCCCACCCGTGTGCTGACTGTCTCTCGGCGGATATAAGCCAGTGAATCGCCATTTAATGTCCATAACGGTTGGGCATATTCTACTGTCTGGACAAGCGCTGTAGATGCAATTAATGTTTCCGCGGGTGTGGCATAAAGATGCATCTGAAACGTTGGCGATCCCCTATCTTGTAGTGCATACAGCACATGCTGTGAGTCCGTGCTCCAGCCATGAATAATGGACATTTGCGCGGGGTCGGACAAAATATTGCCCTGTGTATCGCTCACCACCATGACATAACGTATTGTGGTCGATGCGCCGCCAACAGTAACACCTGCCAGCAAGCGTTGGCTGTCCGGTGACCAGATCACCACATGATCCTCACCTGTGGGCAAGACATCGTCCACTTGTAGCGGGTAGATTTCACCCGTTTCCATATCAAGATTATATATATCTGCGATGGGATTCTGCTCAGTAGCAAAGCCACTAAACGCAAGATAGCGCCCATCGGGTGAACTTATCGGATCATAACTGCTGAAAATATCCTCGGTAAGCCGGATCACATCTGTGGAGTCAGCCGAAGGATCAAGCATAAAGATGAGTTCGCGATTAGTTGAAAAATCCGTACCCTCAAAGATCAATTGCCCATTCGACGACCAGCGCGGAGTCCGGTGCCAGTAGTCGTTTTGGGTTAGGTTACGTGTTTCGCCCGTTGTCACATCAATCAGGTGAATGTCACCGTCTAGGGTATAGGCTAAACTCCGGCTATCCGGCGACCATTGCGCGAACACACTCGTATTATGGATTCGCCGAGTTTCCTCTGCCTGAAAATCCATTATGTACACTCCCTGTACATCTTCCTGACCGGGGATAAAGCCAGTTGTAAACATGACATAGCGTCCGTCCGGTGACCAGCTAACCCCTCCCTGTTGAAAGCCATCTCCGATAAAGTAGGCATCCGGTGCACTATGATGCTGACCTGTGCCTAGATCAACCATATGCAACCGTACCTGATCGCCACCGGAGAATAACAGTACCCGTCGTGCATCATGGGAAAAAACCGCATCCCGCACACCGTTAATGGG
>DAOTXB010000684.1:0-11101 GCA_034435575.1 Anaerolineae bacterium | reverse complement strand
CGACATGACGCAGATAGATTACCTTTACGACGTGCCTTAGACGCAGAAGATCGAATCAACCCCGATAAAATCAGCACCGGTCTATATGAGCAAATACAGCGTTCAGAAGAAGAAAAGCCCTCAACGTCAGATTGATGTACACTAGGCAATAGAATCTGGCACCATCATGAGGAGCGAGCTATGTCTGTTGGCGCATTGCAAGAAGCGGTCATTAGTGTAACAAACCTTGACCGCGCAGAAACTTTTTTCCGCGACGTTGCCGGTTACAAGGTGATCTACAAAGGCACAGCAGATCCATCACAATTGGCTTTCTGGAATGTGCCCGACATGGCGGCGACAGAGACGCTACTGGCTGAACCCGATACCGAATTTGGATATGTGCGCCTGATAAATTTTCATGTCGCGGAACCCGTTCCGATTCGGGTAGGGCTTAACGCGTGGGATACGGGCGGATTTTATAACCTCAATGTGCGTGTTAAAAATGCTGATCATATGCGCCGTGCCATGACTGATGCAGGCTGGGTCGCGCATAGTAGTTTGCACGAGTACGCGTTTGCGTCACTGGTCATGCGTGAGAACATGTTACAGGGACCGGATGGACAGTCCATCACATTAGTTGAACGTGTTTCTCCCCCGCTAGAAGGCTGGACATTCAACAGATTTAGCCACATTTACAATATGGTGCAAACCGTCACCGATTTTGGACGTGCAAAACACTTTTTCACCGACCAATTAGGCTTTATGCCAATCTTTGATGCCGCCGTGCCACCGGAAGCAAACGGCGACAATGTCTTCGGCTTACCCCACAATCTCGCATCACAAGTCAACGCCCGGCTGGGTATCTTCAAACCACCACACGGAACACAGAGCACGATAGAAATCATCGGACTGGATGGCGCAATCGGGCATGATTTTTCTCGCCGTGCCGTACCGCCCAATCTCGGCGTGTTGATGGCGCGTTTTGAAGTAGAAGATTTGATCGCCTATCATAGCGAAATTGTATTTAACGGTACAGAAGTCCACACACCCCCCATGCGGGTCATCATTGAGCCTTACGGCGAGGGCATGGCGATGATTGTACGTGCGCCTGATGGTGCATGGATTGAATTTATAGAAATGCCTAAAGGTTAGGAATAATATTATGTCAATTACCCTATTACCACTTCCGAACAAAATAAAAATTACTGAAAATCATACACAATTAGCGCGTGATCTGACAATTGGGTTAGCTGTTGAAAATCCCGCAGAATTGATGTTTACGGCTAGACGGTTGCAGACCGCACTCAGGCAAAATGCTGGAATTAATGCCGTGATCGCCGGAGGTCACATTGACGCAGACATCACGCTAAAAATCGACCCTGCCACGCGTCGTACACAGGGGTATCACCTGACCATTGACGATAAAATTCGTATCACTGGCGATGACACGAACGGTGTGTTTTATGGTGTATGCACGCTTATTCAACTGCTGGAAACACATGGCGCTACCTTGCCTCATGTTGTGATCGAAGATATGCCAGATTTCCCGAATCGTGGGGTCATGCTAGACATCAGTCGCGATAAAGTGCCCCGTATGGAGACCCTCCATAATCTGGTCGATATGCTGGCAAGCTGGAAGATTAATCAGGTACAACTCTATACGGAACACACTTTCGCCTATCGTAATCATCGTATGGTCTGGGAAAACGCGTCACCGATGACAGCAGAGCAAATCCTCGCGCTAGATGCGTTTTGTCGTGAGCGCTTTATTGAGCTTGTACCGAATCAGAACAGTTTCGGGCATATGCATCGCTGGTTTGAGAAGGGCGATTACATCAAATTAGCAGAGACAGAAACTGATGTACAAACGCCATGGGGCATGAGCTTGCCACCGTTTAGTTTATCACCCGCCGTACCGGGATCATTAGGCTTACTACGTGAATTATTCGCCGAGCTATTGCCGAATTTCACTAGTGGGCTGTTCAATGTGGGGTGTGATGAAACCTTTGACCTTGGCGAAGGACGATCTAAAGCGTGGGTAGAGACAAAAGGCAAGGGGCGTGTGTATTTGGACTTCTTGCTACAAATATACGCACTCTGTAATGAACATAGCAAAACAATGCAGTTCTGGGGAGATATTATTAACCAATACCCGGAACTTGTGCCAGAAGTGCCTAAAGATACCATCGCGCTGGAGTGGGGGTATGAGGCGAATCATCCATTTTCCGAAAAGTCTAAATTATTTGCAGAATCGGGCATTCCGTTTTATGTCTGTCCGGGTACATCAAGCTGGACAACCATCGGTGGGCGCACGGATAATTGTATAGGCAACATCAAGAATGCTGTCGAGAATGGGCTGAAATATGGGGCGATTGGTGTACTTAACACCGATTGGGGTGACCGCGGGCACTGGCAACCATTACCGATCAGTTATCTGGGATTTGCCTATGGCGCAGGCTTGAGCTGGTCGTACAAAGCCAATGTTGAGATCGATTTACCCACCGTGTTAGATGCCTTTGCCTTCCATGATAAGAACAGAGTCATGGGTCAGCTCGCCTATGATCTTGGCAACGTTTATCAAACACCCGATGTGCTGGTATCCAACGGTAGTTTGCTGTTCTGGATGCTACAGTTTGAGTCGCTGGATGCGTTTAGACAATGGCGTAATAGGCTCAGTGGAGATGAACAAAAACACACGACATTGAATGATGATGGCGCGATGCGAAAGAATCTTCATACGACAATAGAAGCAATTGACGGCATTATTTCCACCATCCAAAATGCCGATATGACACAGGCTGATACAAACCAGATTATCGATGAATTTATGCTCGCCGCAGATATGATGCGCCATGGGGCACAACACGCGCTCTTACAACTGGATGATGGCATCGCAAAAGACAACCTCAGCGCACAATGGGACGCGATAGAAACCCACTTCCGCGAGGTCTGGTTGGTACGGAATCGCCCCGGAGGACTGGCGGATAGCCTTGATCGCTTTGACATTGCACGAAAGCAGTATCAATAGTGAAAAAGGTCGTATTTTGACCATGACAAATGTCACTCATATTACATCTCAAAACCCTCTACCATCGTAGTAAGTCATGTACACTGAAATATTTACCATAGGGGGTAACCATGCGTGATTTAAAGTCCAGAGCACAAGATTTTCTGTCACATCGACGGATTGCAGTTGCGGGTGTGTCCCGTACCGATCAAGACGCGGCAAATGGAATCTACAAGCGCCTTCGCGAGCTTGAGTACGACGTATATGCGGTCAATCCCAATGCAGATGAGGTTGAGGGCGATCTCTGTTATCATTCGCTGTTTGATCTGCCTGATGACGTAGAAAGTCTTGTGATTGTTACTACGCCAACCGTCACAGAAGCGCTCGTGCATCAATGTGTGGACGCGGGCATAAAGCGAGTGTGGATGCATCGTAGTTTTGGCAATAGTGTTTCGGATAATGCTGTTGCTTATGCCCGTGAACAAGGCTTAGACGTGCTCGATGGTGGATGCCCGATGATGTTTCTTGAGCCGGTCGATGTTTTCCACAAATGTATTCGCCCGCTGATGGGGTTAGCTGGACGCATGCCATCAGCGAATTAGCAACTAGAAAGCTGGAACAGGGCGGTGTGGTTGATCTCACATCGCCTTATTTTTTGCTATCACGTTTGTATCGCAAATTGGAAGAGGCAGAATGGGTCATTATAGACAATCATTTTGAGGGGAAAACAATGTAGCACTTACGCAAGAACGTGATGCTGATTACCCTATGAGCTGACCCGTTTATGACGAATTCTCCCGAGGTCATAAGGCGGGTCGAAGATTCCCGGTGGACGACGTTCGCTAGCATCCAGATCACCAATATAGCCAAGTGTGGTCTGGACACTAGTATGTCCCAAGTTTTGCCGAATACGGTTCAAATCCATGCCTTGATCGTATAGCCGACGGGCATAGGTTCGGCGAAGGTCATGCGGTTGTACAGGGGTAACTTCGCCATTAATGGTGATGGGATGTCGCTCAAGAATATAGCTCACGGTGCGTTTGCTGATGCGCGTGGCGCGTACCGTATGATACCCTTTGTAAAATCCACGAAATACAGGACCGGTCTCGATTCCAGCATTGGTCAGCCACATATCCACGAAGGCAAGCACCCAATCCAGCTCACCATAGGGCACCATACGGCGTTTTCGTCCTTTACCATGACGGATGTATACTGCCAATTCGCCCTGATAGCGTTCACGGAGATCGCGTACGTTCAATCCGCATAATTCTGCCTCACGGATACCTGTACACAGAAATATCGCTAAAATCGCTGTATCGCGCATCCCAACAAGCGTGTCGATTCCGGGTTGTTGCATTAACGTTTTGGCTTGTGCGGGTGTTAAGCGTAGATTGTGCGAATCTGGCTTATCTTGATCGGTATACGTTGCGACGGGTGCGGAGGCGGGGTCGAGTTGATTGCGTAGGCGTTCCACAACTTCATCGACAAAGGCTTTACGATCAGCAGGGGAGGCATCACGCGGGGTGAGCGCATAGAGACGGTCACGGGTGGCAGGATCACGCAGAATCGTCGCATAACGGGCGCGGATGGTCGACAAATGGGCGATAATGCTCACTGATGAAATGCCTTCTGCCCGCAGATAGTCACGATGAGAGGCAAGGTCTGCATCTACCCATGCCCGCCCTGTCGCTTTGAGCCACACCAGATATCGATTGACACGATGTTTGGTGTCCTTATTAGGATTATCGGGCATCAGTAGCTTGTGTGGATCACCGGCACGTAATCCGTCAAGAAGCGCGGTATTATATTCAGGGTAGTGATTATCGTCTTTAGTTGTCATGATTGTATTATAGCAAAGCCAAAATATTGCACATGAGCGTTGTGTTACAGATAATGAATCTCATCGCGTTAAAATGCAGTAGCTTTAGTCAAATTAAACACTTTATGAAGGGCGAAACCAATGACAAATTTGTTTGAGCAACAAAAAGCCGACCACTTTCCGATGCACCTTCCACACGGGGTCATCGCCAAAAACGTGGATTTGCCGATTTATTTCGATGTAGAAGACGCACTCGAACCCGTTGTATTCCCAGAAAGTGCCTATGTTCAACGCTGGTTTAGCACACCCAGGGAACGCCGTGATGCACAGAAAAAGGCACTTTCCGCCTTACAACGCAATACGCATCAGGATGCGGTTATATTTTATGATGAGGATATGGCAATCGGGTGGAGCGCCGGGCGCATGACAGGCTCCAGCGAGTTTATGATGGATGTGACCGGTGTGCATCCTGATTATCAGGGACGTGGCATCTATCGCGCATTTTTGCGCTTATATCTCCCGTATTTGCGTGATGTAGGCTATGAGCGTGTGTATAGTTATCATAGTCCGACTAATCGTGCTGTGCTCATCGCGAAACTTAAAGCCGGATTTATCATCAGCGGAACAGAATTTCGTGAAGTTGGCGGACCATCCGTGAAGTTGACTTACTTTTTGCATGAAGATCGCTATCGCGGGTTTGAAAATGTGCATAGCCAGCAACCGCAACCGTACTTAGCGCAACCTCAACAATTGCCAGATGAACATGATCTGTAAGGTTGATTACAAGAATTCTCAATAACTGACGGATACCGTGGTGAGTACCCGAGAAATACCTAGAAATAGAGGCGCTATTGTCTTGTCGCTTGGCATAGAAAAAATACTATGGCTTGCCGTTCCGGTCAATCTGCGCCATGATTAACAACATTATTAGAATACAACCCATTTGATAAACGGAGCATACCATCATGACAGAGATCGACGTTTTTGCTTATACCGCACATCCAGATGAAACATTATTTTATCAACGCAATGATCCGAACGATCCACGCATGGGCGAAGTTGTACGGGCGAATCGTGCCGCATATGACCGTTCCCGTACAGTAATTCTGGGGTATCCACAGGACGAAGGCGTAAAGCGCCGGGGTGCTCGCACAGGAACAAAGGAAGGACCAAATGAGATTCGGCGTTGGTTCTATCAGCTCTCAGTTTCTAATCTGACGGATGATCCAGATTTTACAATATTCGATCTCGGTAATTTGCACGTTCAAGCAACGCTAGAAGAAACACATGCGGCACAACGCGTGCTGGCAGAGCAAATTTTGAACGATGGAAAGCTCTTGATTACGCTTGGCGGTGGGGGTGATGTATCGTACCCGGACGCGCAGGCTTTAAAGAACACAGTCGGAGACTTCTCATTATTAAGTATCGACTCACACTTCGATGTGCGTGAAGCGCCACAGATTTCATGCGGGACGGCGTTCCGCCATCTGTTGGAAGAAGACGTGGTTAAGGCAGAAAATTTTTACGTACTCGGATACCAGGTTGTCACCAACTCACCGGTATATGCCAAGTATTTACGAGGAAAAGGGGCAAATTTACATAGCTTAAATGACCTGCGAAAAGGCGGGGTTATCGAAACAGTCAGAAGTATTGTAGAGAATATCGCATCAGACAATTTGATGTGGAGCTTCGACATTGACGCGGTGCGCGCATCTGATGCACCGGGGGTTAGCTCACCAAATCCTCTCGGTTTAACAGGTGACGACCTCTGTCGTCTAGCCTATATCGCTGGCAAAGACACACGCACCAAAGCCGTGCAATTTGTAGAAGTGAACCCCAAGGTTGATCTGGAAAATCGTACCAGTCACCTGACCGCAGTTGCCATCTTCCATTTCCTTTCTGGAATGAACGCTCGCTAGCCCACACAATTCATAAAAATCGCTCAGAACCGCCATCAAAATGGTTCTGAGCACAGCCTTAATTTAGATTAACCTAAAAATTTATTTTTACCCTTGACAAAAGCCTGAAAATATGAATAATTTAGGTATATCTAAAATTTAATTTATGTGCTTCAATATTTGTTGAAGTAGCAGGAGTGCGATCTATGAATGTAAGACTCATTGCTTTAGGAGCTATCACGTTAATCTGGGTAGTTTTCAATGGGATGATGCCTACTCAGGCACAAGACACTGAACCTATAAACATCGTAACGACGACAACCCAAGCGTCAGACGTCGTTATGATTTTGAGCGATGGCGTGCCAGACGACGCGGTCAACATTACACCGTTGATGGGCGCTGGGGTTGACCCGCATCTATATCAACCCACTGAATCCAACATTCGGGCGATGAACGCGGCACAAGCGGTCATTTATAGCGGGCTGCATCTCGAAGGGCAATTTGATGAGGTTTTTGAGGCATTGAGCGAGCAGGGTGTTCGCATTTATGCCATGTCTGATCCGGTTTTGAACGCTGGCTTTATCATTGGCGGGTTTGACCTCTCCGAAGAATTGACGAATGTGGATGATCCACACTTCTGGTTTGATCCACTTAATTGGCAATTGGTCGTGCTCGATTTAGCCGATTTTCTTTCTGATCTTGACCCCGATCATGCTGATATTTATCAGGCAAATGCTGAGGCATATTACGATCAACTGCAACTTTTATGGGAATGGGCGGGTGACGCTCTGGGCAGTGTACCCGAAGCACAGCGCGTCTTAGTCACCTCACACGATGCCTTCCAATATTTCGGCTTGTCATTCGGCTGGGATGTGCGCGGGTTGCAAGGGATCAGTACTGAAGATGAAGCTGGAGTTGCAGATATTCAGGATATTTCGCGATTTGTGGTCGAGAATGAAATTCCGGTGCTATTTGTAGAAAGCAGTGTCCCACCGGACGCAATCGAAGCAGTGCAGGAAGCCGTCAACGCGAGTGGCGGTAACGTAGAGGTTGGTGTGCGCGAACTGTACAGTGATGCGATGGGTGAACCGGGCACATTCGGCGGTACATACATCGGCATGATTGCGGAAAACGTGCTCACCATTCTGCAATCGTATCAACTTGCTGGTATCGACATCGAAATTCCCGATTATCCTGAAGATTTGTTGCCTGAACTCACAGAGGATGTGCTCGACATCTCTTCAAGCGAAGAATAGCGCACAACGGGTCGGGGGTGATTATGATGATTGCCCCCGATCTTTTTAAAATAATGAGTAACACAGATCAATGACATATTTAGAACTGGATGTTACACTAAACAATGATTTTTGTGAACCTAAACATTTTTCTTAGGCGTTAAAAATTTATCGTGCACGGGCATGACAGAGGCAAATATATGCAAGATTCTACACAGAAAATCGCACTCGAAATTGATGATCTAACCGTTGCTTACAACAGCAAGCCAGCGATCTGGGATGTGGATATACGCGTGCCGAAGGGTGTGCTGATGGCAATCGTTGGTCCAAATGGCGCGGGGAAGTCTACACTCATCAAAGCCGCGCTAAACCTCATTCCACGGGCGGCAGGAACTATTCGCTTTTACGGAAAACCGTATGAAAAGTCGCGACAATTGGTGGGCTATGTCCCGCAACGTGGCAGTGTCGATTGGGACTTTCCGACATCGGTCATTGATGTAGTGACGATGGGCTTGTACGGGCGCTTAGGATGGTTTAGACGACCCGGCAAACTAGAACGTGAGAAAGCACTCCACGCCCTAGAACAGGTCGGCATGGCAGACTTCGCTGGACGACAAATCAGTCAACTTTCCGGCGGGCAACAGCAACGCACATTCCTCGCCCGTGCGCTCGTACAGGATGCACAAATATATTTCATGGATGAGCCGTTCGCGGCAGTGGATGCTGTCACCGAACGCGCAATTGTCAATGTATTACATGAATTGCGCGAACAGGATAAAACCGTGATTGTCGTACACCACGATTTACAAACTGTCGATCAGTATTTTGATTGGGTGACTTTGCTCAACGTGGAAGTCACCGCAAGCGGGGCAGTCAATGAGGTCTACACGCCGGAGAACCTGAAAAAGACCTACGGCGGGCGTGTCGCCACCATCAACGCGGGAAACATGGCCACAGAAGCGCAATTCGTCGGATCAGGAGATTAGCGGTATGGTCGGCAAAATTTCTGCGACAGATCGACACATATGGGGTGTGATCGCGGTCATTTCCATGATTTTCGCGCTTGGTATTCCGTTAAGTTCGACGTTATTTGATGTCAACTATGACCACACCCTGCGTACTGTCGCCTTAGGCGGGTCAATTCTGGGCTTAGTGAGCGGGGTGCTGGGCTGTTTCGCCGTATTGCGTAAGCAGAGTCTCATGGGTGATGCGTTGTCACATGCCGCCTTACCGGGGGTGGCGATTGCGTTTTTAATCATCGGGCGTGATCTTGGCGGTTTGTTGATTGGCGCGGGCATTGCCAGTTGGTTCGGTGTGCGCTTCATCTATGCTATCACCAGTACGACACGCATCAAGCAGGACACGGCGATGGGTATTGTATTAGCCGGATGGTTCGCTTTGGGCATTGCGTTACTGGCGTATATTCAAGGGCGTGCAGACGCAAGTCAGGCGGGATTAGACCAGTTCATATTCGGGCAAGCCGCGGCGATTGTAGAGCGCGATCTGTACCTGATCGGCGGTGTTGGGGGTGGCGCATTCTTATTTGTGGCGCTGTTCTGGAAAGAGTTTAAGCTCATTACGTTTGACGCTGAATTTGCCGGTGCCAACGGCTTTCGTGTCAATCTGCTGGACACGATGCTTTCCACACTTATTGTGGTGGCGATTGTGCTCGGCTTACAACTTGCCGGCGTAATTTTGATGGTTGGCATGCTGATCGCCCCAGCCGTCGCCGCCCGTCAATGGACACATAAACTCAGCCAAATGACCGTACTCGCAGGCGTTTTCGGGGCGTTTTCCGGTGGTTCAGGCGCAGTCGTTAGCGCAACCGAAACCAATATTCCGACAGGTCCGATGATTATCGTGATGGCATTTATTGTGGTCGCCGTCTCCCTGATGATTGCGCCCGAACGTGGCTTGATCTGGACATGGTTGCAGGCGCGTAAAGATCGCAAACGCTTCGCCGCCCAAACCATTTTACGCGATATGGAACGGTATGTGAGCAGTCACCTCGAAGACACTCATGACCTGACACAATACCCTGTGCCCGATGCATTTATTCGCGGGGTGCGTGGCACAATCGCCACCAACGGACTTAGGAGTCTGGCTGAACGTGGATGGATTACACAGAAGCATGATATGTGGCGCTTCACGGCATCCGGTCATGAAGCCGCTCAACAGGACGCAAAAAATCAACTGTTGTGGGATATTTATCGCGAGCACGGTGATGCATTACTTTTGCCCGTCATCAAAGAAGATCGTCAGCAAGACATCCGCGAAATTTTGCCCGATGATGCCGTACAACGACTTGAATTGACATTATCTCAGGCAGAATATGGAGGTTGAGGCATGACAACTGGTTCAGAGTTTTATGACACAGCACACATTTTTGAGACGTATCGTAAAAATAGATCACGCAATAATACACCAAACGAAACATTGGAAGCGCCAATAATTCGTAACATGGTCGGTGACGTGACCGGTCAATCAGTACTTGATGTCGGCTGTGGTAATGGGTTGTATGGCAAAGAACTGCTCGACAATGGTGCAGTACAGTATACGGGCTTGGAGCCTTCGCAACGGATGTACGATGAAGCCGTCGCTCATTTGCAGGACATAGATAACGCGACAGTGCATCACGTGCATGCCCAGGACTGGACCTATCCAGCAGACACATTTGACCTTGTGGTATCCCGATTAGCATTACATTATATTGACGATTTATCACAGATGTTCACAGCGTTTCATACGACGCTTAAATCAACAGGGAAGCTCGTATTTTCGGTAGAGCATCCGGTCATCACCTCACATAACCGTAGCCTTGAGGAAACAGGCGGCAAGCGACTGGATTGGCTGGTGGACAATTACTTCATCACGGGCAAGCGCGAGGTCAACTGGCTGGGTGGCACAGTGATAAAATATCATCGCACAGTAGCCGATTTCTTCATTATGTTACAGAATGCTGGCTTTATCATTGCGTCGCTACGGGAAAGTAATCCAGAACGGGAAAATTTCCCCGATGATGATGACGCATTATTCCAACGCAGACAACGCATTCCGCTATTTTTGTGCATTTGTGCGGAGAAAGTAAGTAACGACCAATGATGGGCATCGAACGTATCTTTGTTGATCTATTACTCACCCTATTTAGCCGTGAAGAAATTAA
>DAOTXB010000683.1:0-8451 GCA_034435575.1 Anaerolineae bacterium | reverse complement strand
TTCAATTTCTTTTATGACTACATCTAGCTCAGGCATGGTACCCTCCATTTCTATCATATGTAAATGAAACTCAACCTGTGCCAGTCGTTGTTGTTCGTCGCGAACATGCTGCTCAATTTCGGCTTGTTTGAGGTGAAACATGCCACGCAATTCATCAATTTTCAGCTCGTTGTTCAACATGATGCTAATTTGCTCTAGCGATAATCCCATCCCTTTTAACGCCATTATGCGATGCGCTCGTGGTAGCTGTTCCAGGGTGTAGTAGCGATAGTTTGTGAACTTATCGATATGTCCTGGTGTTAGCAATCCTAAGCTGTCGTAATGACGTAAGGCATGAATGTTGATTTGGCTAAGGCGTGAAAACTCACCGATCTTGAGCATATTATTCTCCGAACATCGACTGAATTTGGTTGATCGTGATTAAAGGCTGCCTTCTACAAACCATAGTACAGTCTCGCGTAGGACGAGAGTCAAGTATATTGTTCAAGAACAGTATGAATAGTAAATAGAGATAAGCAATTGGCGCCCAATTTGCATTAGATGCTTGACTCTTCTGTAACAGGAGAGTGCATACTATGGCCATAAGACAACATGAAGTGCGTAGAATGACAGAACACCGTAATGGGGGCTTTCCATGTTGAAGATCGGAGAATTTTCAAAGCTTAGTCAGGTCACAGTGAAGACTCTACATCACTATGACGAAATTGATTTACTAAAACCTGTGAAGATTGATCCATTTACCAACTATCGATATTACAGTGTCGATCAGCTCCCTCGTGTGCATCGTATCATGGCACTCAAGGATTTAGGACTTTCACTTGAACAGATTGGATTGATGCTGAACACGGACATATCAGTGGAACAAATTCGCGGGATGCTACGTCTCAAACAGGGAGAAAGTCAGCAAAGGATGCGGGAGGAGCAAGAACGTTTACGACGTATTGAATTTCGACTACAAATGATCAATATCGAGGGACAGATGCCAGCCCTAGATGTCATCATTAAAGAAATTCCCGCTATCACTGCTTTGACACTACGGCAATCTATGAAACCACAAGACATGATCCCGTTTGGAATTGAAGTTGAAAATGCACTCACGGCGCACAATGTTAAACTCTCAGGTCCTGTAGCTGAAATTCGATTTGAAGAGGAGTTTAGACCTGTTCATAACGATGTGTTATTTGTATGGCCCGTTTCGGATTTGCATATGAAACCCGTCACACTGGCAACATTCGGGACACTCGAACCACAAATGATTGATAGATTGCCTAAGGTAGCAAGCTATATGGCACATGGTTTAAATCCAGCGCAAATAGCTGACAAAATGGCTGTCTTTAGACATTGGATTGTTGATAATGGCTACCTATTGTGTACATCGCATCGCGTTGTCTTTCATAATGGTCCTACCGAACATGCTGAGTACGAAGACTGGATTATCGAATTCCAGCATGAAATTGTGTTGATTGACGACAAATAACGAATAAATTATTGTTTTCATATAGAAAGGTAGAGCTCTCATGCAACTCGTTAACGGTATACACCATTTAACGTTCATTACGGAAGATCTTGATCGTCTGATTGCATATTATAGGCGGGTATTTGATGCTGATGTTACACTCGATGTAGAAGAAGGTCCTGTTAGACATGCCTTTATTCAAGTAGGGGATACGACAGTGCTACATCCATTTCAACTACCCGAGATCACACCACCGGGTTCGCTACCCATGTTTGAGCGAGGACGTTTAGATCACTTCGCACTTAATGCAACCAGCAAAAGTGCATTTGGTGAGATTCGTAAGCGTGTTATCGCTGAGGGACGTGATGATTGTGTTGTGATTGATATGGGATTGCTTCTGCTATTTAACTTCACGGATCCAGATGACGGCGAGCATGAAGTTGTTTGGTGGAAAACAGAAGGTAGTGACGATGGAATCTTGCGGAAAGATTGGACATATATCAAGGACTTCTGATAGTACATAAGGATTTCAGCACCCCTGATTCATTTTTGTAAAGTTGGAAAAGAGCCACTCATGAAAATAACCATTATTGCAGTTGGTTCCAGAGGCGATGTACAGCCCTGTGTCGCATTAGGATGTGGCTTAGCAGACAGAGGCTATGCTGTACGTGTCGTCACAATGGAAACTTTCAAGGAAATGGTTATTAACCAAGGGTTGGAGTTCTTTCCAATTGAAGGTGACGCACAGGCACTAACAGGCGAGTTTATGAATTCGGAGATGGTCAGCGGTGGACGCAATATCTTCGTCATGTTTCGAGCGATGTTGCGTACCTTTGGTTCTATTACCGAGAGCTACGAGACCGCTTTTTCTAATGAAGTCCTCTTTGATTCTGATGCCATACTGAGTCAACTGCCTGCCGGTTTTTATGGGTATGACTTGGCAGAATCTCTCCAGGTTCCTTATTTTGCTTTGTCGGTTATTCCACAGGAAGTGACAGGTGCATGGCCTCTATCATTGTTTCCGAGCCGATTGTCTCTGGGCGCCTGGTATAACCGACTGACCTATCGCATTGGACAGCAACTTGCATGGCAACCCTTTCGAAAGTCCATTAACCGCTATCGCCATCAGCTAGGCTTGCCTTCGACATCTTTCTTATGGGGTAATATCCGCCGAATGAGACATGAAAGTGTACCTGTGATACAGGGATTTAGTGAACATGTTGTGCCGACACAGCCAGAATGGGACGATCACATACATACTACCGGTTATTGGGCATTGGACGAACCAAAGTGGCAACCATCGAAAGACCTATTAGACTTTTTGAATGCAGATTCTCCTCCAATTTTTGTTGGCTTTGGCAGTATGCCCGTATCTGATCCAGAAGAGACAACTAGACTAATCCTGAATGCAATAGAGGATGTGGGAGGTCGTTGCATTTTGCATACGGGTTGGGCAAATCTAGGCATGAGTGATCTGCCAGACAGTGTTTTTTTGTTGGACTATGCCCCATATAGCTGGTTGTTTCCACAGATGAAGGCAGTGATTCATCATGGCGGATCTGGAACTACTGGACTGGCTTTGCGTTCAGGGGTGCCGTCGATGATTATTCCATTCACAGCAGATCAACCGTTCTGGGGAGAGCGCACTCATGTACTCGGTGTAGGACCATCGCCGATCCCATTTTCAAGGCTAACAGCGAAGAATTTGGCTGATTCCATTCGCACATTGACTTCAAATGAAATGATGCGTGCAAATGCTACTCGATTGAGGACGGCGATGGCAGATGAAAATGGGATACAAGTTGCGGTCGAGATTATCCGCAATTATCTTGAATGACGTTCGCCAGTTTTAAATCGGCACTATTATTAGAATTTACCTGTTCATCGCTACAGTTCATCCCTTTCTTAATACGTCCCCCGCATGATTAGAAAGACTGATACACAGCGTATCAGCCTCTATTTATGGAGGGCTACAATAGCCCTCTCCAATCAAATGAAACGCAGAGATCAAGCGTAGACCATAGCGTAGACTGCCGAAGGTCGGCTGAATAACCTCACCATAGAATAGATCAATCTGCGTAGCACATTCAGGAATTGTGATTGTCGAAATCAATGGCTGATGCGGTTGGAAGATATGATCAACTACGCGATAATCATAAATTACTTGATTATCAATGATCTCATCATAGTTATGGTAAGAAGCCATCCCGACTCATATTTCACAGGGTGTTTGTAAGCCGACATAGGTCAATGTACCAACTGTACCATCGGCACAAATTTACCCCTGAATAAGACTTTGCTCACAACTGGCTATAGACACATCATTGATCGTGACGATGGCTGTCGCGCTAGCTGTGCCGTTGGGCGCAAGTTGCGTCAGAGCAGGTGCGACATAATTCGAGAAAGTGATCGTCTCAAAATTAGTGAAATTGAAGGTCTGCCCGTTGAAGGTGAAACTTTCGTTAGCGGGGTCTTCTGCGGAGAGCGTGATGATGTCCTGCTGCGTCAATCCGGTGAAGGCAACATCGAACGTGTCGATGCTGTCGCCACCTTCCGCGAAGATCGTTCCGCCCACCGTGCCGAAATTGGTTATCATACCTTCGTTAGTAAAGTTGTCTTCACCACCAATACGCGTACTGTTATCGGGTTCAGAGCCTTCCGCGTTGGCGGATGCGCCGAACGGCAGAACGAATAACAGTGTGATAAGCGCCAACAGAAGTCCGAAACGGGTAATTTTCGTCATGATGTTCCTTTTATCGACTTGTGCGCGTGGGATGGGATTGTCCACAGAAATGAGGGAGAGCGAGGATTTGTGGGCACGCCTTATACAATAGTAGCGCAAGTCACAAATCGTATTATTAATTTAGCATCTATATTATAGAAGGATGAGCGCAGAAATAGCGTTAAAGTTGCGAATTTTTCAGGGTAATGCATCAAATTTGTGTGAGCAGTTGGCACAAAAATGCGTTGTCCATTGCGACATGGAAGCGTTTTGCATCATTACCCCCTCTTTTCCCATTTTGGTGCAATTACCCTACCCTGTTGGGTGTACCTATTGACACGATTTGTTCGCTATGTTATGCTTTTATCAACTTATATCACTGAGTGAAAAAAGATGTGATGAGTACCTTAATTCGCGGTAACCGAGATTTAATCAAAGCGATGAACCGCAACCTATTGCTGAATATCATTCGCCGAGAAGGTAAAATCTCACGTAAGCAACTCACAGATATTTCTGGTTTGAGTGTTGGGGCAGTATCGGGAATTAGTACCGAGTTACTCGCAAATGGCTGGATTTTAGAAGTGGGTGAAGGTGATTTCACCGGTGGTCGTCGGCAAACACTCATCAAGCTCAATGCAAAAGCAGGGTATGCCATTGGTCTAAAACTGATGGAAAAACAGATTGTTGCGGCTGTTAGTAATTTCGATGGGCAAGTGACGTACTATCGGAAAATCCATCACCAGCACGATGGCAATCTCGAAGACCTGATTAAGACAATTGCTACTATCACGCAAGATACACTCAGCGCATCACAAGTACCGATTGATAAGACCTTTGGTATCGGCATTGGTTTAGCTGGAGTCATATATTCACAAACAGGCATCGTGCATTATTCGCCATTTTTTGGATGGCGTGATGTACCGATGGCGCGCTTGATTGAAGAACATATGCAAATTCCTGTTTATATCGAAAATGATGTCAACACCCTTACAATTACAGAGCAATTATTTGGTGAAGGGCGACAAAACAATAATTTTGTGGTGGTAACAGTTGGACGTGGTATTGGTATGGGAATTGTAATTAACGGGCAGTTGTATCATGGTGCAAAGGGTGGCGCGGGTGAACTCGGTCATACGATTATTGCACAAGTTTCGCCTGATACTGCCGAGCAAAACAGCTATGCGAGTTTGGAATCGTTGGCGGCTGACCCAGTAATTTTTGATCCAGAGTCAGATTATGACAGCATCATTAATGAAGCCGCAACTAACCTCGATTTACAAAATCGACTGCGACAAAGTGGCGAATTATTAGGAGTGGGTCTCGCGAATGCGATTAACATTCTGAGTCCTGAATTGGTGATTGTCAGTGGGGAAGGGGTTGCGGCTGGAGATTATCGGATTCAACCGATGCTTGACAGTATGCGACGACACACTTTTCAGGGTTTATTGGATGATGTTGATGTCGTAGTTGTACCAACTGATGACCAAGTATGGGCGCGCGGGGCGGCGAATCTTGTGATTAGCAAGGTCTTTGCATCGCCGATTGTAGATGCACAGCTTGTGCGCTAATTTTTTTGATAAAGTTTTTTCAATGATTGAAAGATGTCGATTGTGGCGGGAACAAGTGGCTTAAAACATTGGGGATGGGTACTGTTTTTCTTAGCGCCGAGTTTGCTCGGATTACTGATTTTTGTTGTGTATCCAATTACGTCTTCATTTTGGTATGCCTTCCTGGATTGGAACTTACTCTCACCACCTGAGTTTGTAGGCTTAGATAATTTCAACGAATTATTGTCAGATCAAGCCTTCTGGCGTGCTTTGCGTTACACCCTGACTTTCATTGTGATGTATGTGCCAGCAGTATTTGTTCTAGGCTTGGCTTTAGCATTGTTACTCAACCAGAAAATTACAGGTATTTCGTTTGTGCGAACATCAACATTTTTGCCTGTGGTCGCTTCATGGGTCGTTGTCTCGCTAGTTTGGAAATGGATTTTCAACCCTGCTTATGGCTTGGTGAATTACAGCTTAATGAGTATCGGCATTGAGGGTCCTGCATGGTTATTTTCGCCAACAACGGCGATGTATGCAATTGTGATAACGAGTATCTGGAAAGATGTTGGTTATATCGCATTGCTTTATCTCGGTGGCTTACAGTCGATTTCTGAAGTTTATTATGAAGCCGCTGAGATTGATGGCGCAGGACAATGGCAAAAATTAAGGCGTATAACCATACCCCTTTTGACACCGACGATGTTCTTCGTCTTGATTACCTTGCTCATTAACTATTTTCAGATGTTTGAGCAAATTTGGTTGATGCCAATGCCCAACAGTTCGGCAGATCGTCAACTAGAAGTGATTGTCACGGAAGTGGTAAAAAATGCCTTTAGCTATAACCGCATGGGTTATGCCTCGGCGATGTCATGGGTCTTGTTCGCCATTATTTTCGTGATTACTTTCGTGCAACTGAAATTGCAAGATCGCTGGGTCTATTATGAACTCGACACATAATCTTATCTCGATGCAGAAAATTGGTCTGTATGCTGTGATGGCGCTGATTGTCGTGGTGATGGTTTTGCCCTTCGCCTGGATGCTGAGTACCTCACTGAAATCACAAGAATATATTTTGCAAGCGACACCACAACTCATCCCTGATCCAATTACGGCTGAGAGTTATGTACAGCTTGCCGAGCGCATTGATATTTTTAGAATATTTTTCAATAGCGCATTTGTGGCGATTATGACAACCTTTGGGCAGATATTTGTTTCTGCGATGGCGGCATATGCATTTGCACGGATGGAATGGCGTGGGCGTAATACCGTATTTTTGCTCTACCTTGCCACTATGATGATTCCTGCGGTTGTACTGGTAATTCCACAATTCATCTTGGTGCGCTCCTTGAGCTTGATCAACACCTATGCCGGTTTGATTGTACCGACTTTATTTAGCGCCTTCGGAACATTTCTCTTGCGCCAATCCTTTCTTGGCTTACCCAAAGATTTTGAAGAAGCGGCTTTCATTGATGGCGCGAATCGGTTCACTATTTTCTGGCGAATTATTTTGCCTTTATCACAACCTGCATTGGCAACACTCGCAATATTCAGTTTCATGGGGTCATGGAATGCCTATTTGTGGCCCCTATTTGCGGCAAGACGACCCGAAGTGATGACTTTACCTGTTGCTCTGGGCGTTTTGCAATCTGGACCGCGTGCCCTGACTGAATGGAATATGGTGATGGCAGGTGCAGTGGTCACAGTTGTACCCATCTTGTTGGTATACCTACTGGCACAACGGTGGTTTGTCGGGGGAATTGTCTCAGGTGGTTTAAAAGCCTAGGTTTCACTAACGCAGTGAAATGCGTTTTAAGAATTATTCACTAATCTGAGTTAAAAGGATAGAAGATGTCACGTAAATTAGGATTACTCATTGTTTTATTGATGCTGACTCTGAGCATCATACCGACCTTCGCCCAGGATGATGTGACGATTCGTTACTTCACATTCTCAGCGGCACCCGATCATCTTGAAGAACTTGATGCCATCATTGCAGAATTTGAAGCACAAAATGAAGGGATCACAATCGAAGTTGCTACTGCACCCTTTGATGATTACTTCACATTGCTACAAGCGGATGTTGTCAGCGGTGACGCGCCTGATGTGTTTGAATTAAATTATGAAAATTTTGTCACCTATGCGGCAAATGGCACCTTGCTAGATATTAGCGATATGCTGAGTGGAGATGCACCGTATTACCCACGCGCATTAGAAGCTTTCCAATACGATGGCGTGCAACTTGCCTTACCAGAAACGTTCTCGACGGTATTGCTTTTCTACAATGCTGATCTCTTTGAGCAAGCCGAAGTTGATTATCCAACAACCGAATGGACATGGGATGATGCAACCGTTGCCGCCGAAGCAATCAATGACTTAGGCGACGATATATGGGGTATTTTCCAACCCGTACAATTCTGGGAATTTTACAAAAAAGCGGCTCAAAATGGCGATTGTGAATTCTTCAATGAAGATATGACCGAATCTACCATTAATTCGGAAGCGTGTGTTGAAACGCTCGAAATGATGATGAGCTTCATGAACAATGGGTTGATGCCAACGGCGGCTGAACTTTCTGGTGTTTCTGATTCTGAATTGTTCCTCAATGGCGACGTTGGTATGTTGGTTACGGGTATTTGGATGTTCGGTGCCTTTGCTGAAGCTGATTTCGCCTGGGATGTTCAAATTGAGCCAGCGATTAATCAAAATGCTCATCATTTCTTTGC
>DAOTXB010000682.1:0-1558 GCA_034435575.1 Anaerolineae bacterium | reverse complement strand
AGCCTGTCTCTGAGCGCTACATTGCCCTGCACAATTGGCGTAAAGAACGGGCGATTCAACGCGGTGTGGAAAGTGACGTGATTATTTCAAAGCAGGTGTTATGGGACATCGCGCATCAAGTTCCACAAAATTTGGATGCCCTGCGCGAGATTGAAAGTTTAGGACCCTGGCGTTTTGAAACATACGGTCAGCAACTGTTAGACGTATTGGAAAACACGCACCTGACGGAGCAATAAGTACAAACACGCAACCCAAAACAAAGATGACGAGGGACACACCCCATGTCTGTATTTAGCGAAGAATGGCGCATTTGCCTGCGCGAACATTATAAGAACACCGTCCGCAATAACGATCAGGTCACGCTCAAGAGTCTGGTCGCTGTCATGCATAAAACCGGCTTCACGGAGGATGAACTGCGCCAACTTGAGGTCGAAGCGACCATGCGCGCCGATGATGTTGCGGATGACTTCGTCCCTAATCTGGATATTATGCCATCCACACACGCAGACACGACCTTTCAACCCCACCCGCTGGAATGCCAATGTCCACAATGTATGGAAATCAACATGATTCCACATGACGAAGACGGACAACCCATCGCCTTTGATCCCGAT
Organism: Anaerolineae bacterium; assembly: GCA_034435575.1. GTDB lineage: Bacteria > Chloroflexota > Anaerolineae > Aggregatilineales > Phototrophicaceae > JAVJSU01. Next base: position 944 of record DAOTXB010000682.1, on the reverse strand, counting down.
GATCCTGACAGCCCGCGCAATCAAGCAGAACTCCAGCAAGAGCAACAAGCAGAGGACGATGAAGATTCCCCCGCACAATTATCCATGTTTTGATGCGCGTATCCTAAAATCACAGCATCCAAAATTTTTCTGTTAACGGCAGGATATGCTATAGTCTATGCTTAATCGAATCATGGTTCGATAAATATTTTTTTATCCTTATGCTGGAGATTTATAATGAGAAAATACCTTTATTTCCCCTTACTCGTCCTCGTGGTGCTGGTTGGGCTGAGTGGCGCGGTCATCGCACAGGACGACGGCGAACTCCCCGTTTTTGATGATCTCGTCGCCGGTGAATGGAACTCTATTTCCCCCGGAGAAGACACAGTTTGTTTATACGATACTGATTATCAATTTTTTGTACGCCCGGCGGAAGAACCCACCGAAGATTTAATGATTTATTTTGAAGGCGGTGGTGCTTGCTGGAACGATGGCACATGCAGTGCAGTTGGACAATTTGCCTCGCGCTATGATGTTCCGGACACGCTGATGGATAATTATAATGACGGTTTCTTCGAGTTCGATAACCCCGCCAACCCCGTCGCGGATTACAATGTCGTGTTCGTGCCCTATTGTTCCGGCGATGTTCACAGCGGGTCGAGCGATTTTGTCGATTATGAAAATATCGACGTAAACTATAACGGCGTGGACAACGCACAGGCGGTGCTCGATTGGACATACGAAAACTTCACCGCACCCGATGATGTCTTCGTGACCGGATGTAGCGCGGGTGGTTATGGCGCGACCTATCATGCCCCGTTTGTCATGGAAAATTACCCGGACAACCGTGTCGTTCACCTTGCAGATGCCGCTACCGGTGTCACGCCGATGGGCTGGGACGGTTACAACCAGTGGGATATTTTTAGCGGTCTGCCAGAATTTGTAGAAGATTTAGACGAAGCCAC
>DAOTXB010000681.1:0-2677 GCA_034435575.1 Anaerolineae bacterium | reverse complement strand
GGTATCGTTGTTGACCTCGGCGATGATGGTGATGGTGATGTGTTCACGCAGGTGATTAGCGTGGTATTACAAACACAACCAGCTCCGGGCGAAGTTGTCATGATCGATTTCAGTAACTTACCACCAGAAATTGTGGTCACGCCCAATCCGTATATCTTTGACGAGAATAACTGGAACATTCCGGTGACAATTTCAATCGATATTGACGAGAACTTTAACGGCGACATCAACCAAGCACTCACCTTAAGTGTGGATAGCAATGGTAGCGACTATGGAAACCTGCCTGCGCTCAACCTGAGTGCGATGAATATCGTCATTGAGCTTGTCGCACCACCTCCACCGCCGAGTCTGAATGATTGGATGGGAGAAGAGGGTTCAGAAACCCGTGGTAATGCTTATGGCATGCCAGATAACGCCTACGGTACCATCCATATGTGGCAGGGCGCGTGGCAATACAATGCCGGAGGTGTCCCGCAAGAATTGATCGACTATGGTGTCATCTTCGCGGTCGATGTGTGGATGCTCACGCAAGATGGTCAACCACAGTTTGACTTTGGCGAAGGCTATGAGGCAATCTGCTTACAGGGTATCGGACGCATGGTCTTCTTCGATGCGACCACGTCCCCACGACAGATGACCGAAATTCTGCCCGTCACCTTCGAGGATGGTTACACCTGTGGCTGGATCCCCAATGCAGGTACGGTGGTCTTGATCGACCCGGAATAATAGGGCGACCTGACCAAAATAAAAGAACACCCCAAAGCGCGTGGATGCACACATCATCTGCGCGTTTTTTGATTCGTCAGACGGCGCATGATCGCCACGTAAAACCACTTGCAACCAAAGCGCTCTGATCGTTGTTATCATAGGGGATATATATTGTGCAGTGCAAAGTGATTAACGAAAGGCGAGATCATGACAGAAAAAATTGGGTTTATCGGTATGGGCATTATGGGGCGCGGGATGGCGCGGAATTTGTTGCAAGCCGGGTTCGAGGTCTGTGTGTGGAACCGTACCACAGAGCGCACAACCCCGTTAGCTGAAGCAGGTGCGACAGTGGGTGATTCCCCGGCAGATGTGGCGACGAAATCGGACATTATCATCACCTGTGTTAGTGACACACCGGATGTCGAAGCGGTGATTATGGGCGAAAATGGCGTGATTCATGGCATCAACGCGGGCGCATTGGTGATCGACATGAGCACGATTAGCCCACAGGCAACGCGAGAGATGGCGACGGCGCTCAACGATAAGGGCGCGGATATGCTCGATGCTCCGATTAGTGGCGGGAGCGAAGGCGCAGAAAAAGGCACACTCAGCATCATGGTCGGGGGCGATGCGGAACAATTTGAACGGGCGTTACCGATCTTTGAGGCGATGGGAAAGGCGATCACCCATGTCGGTGAGCAGGGCGCGGGGCAAACGGTCAAGCTGGTGAATCAAATTCTGGTCGTCATTAATATGCTGGCGGTTAGTGAGGCATTTGTGTTCGCCAAAGCGGGTGGCGTGGACTTAGACAAGATGCTGTCTGCCGTCAGTGCTGGCGCGGCGGGGAGCTGGATGTTGAGCAATCGTGGCGCACAGGTGATTGAGGATTATTGGGAGCCGGGCTTTACGATTGACCTGCAACAGAAGGATTTGCGCCTTGTGCTAGAAGCCGCCGATCAAATGGGCGTGCCCGTCTTAGGCACAAGTACCGTCTTCAATATGTATCGCACATTACAGGCACAGGGTCTGGGTGACAGGGGCAATCATGCCTTAGTGAAGGCGCTAGAAAATCTCGCAGGGATCAAAATCAACAATTAAGCGCCTTTGTTCTATATCATCGCAGATCAATGTTCGTTGACGTGTGTGTTTACAGAGGCTATGCTGTCAAAATCGCGTTGTAGCTATGTGTGGTTGGAGATGTCGCCTATCGGGTGTGAACTGACACGCATCTATGAGAAAATGCTCAAGACCTTTTGTATGAACTGTGAACGGAAAATTGTGTGAACGTATGGGCGTGGGTGTCATTCTGGATTCTGAGCTTTATCTGGGGATCATCATTTTTGCTGATTCGTGTTGGCGTGGAGGAAATGTCCGCGACGCAGGTGGTCTTTATACGGGCGACGATTGCGATGGTCGGTTTGAACGCGGTGCGCTATCTACGGGCGAAGCCCTTCCCGCGTGACTTCGTGACGATCCGCGCCATTATCTTTATCGGGATTGGCAACGCCGCGATTCCCTATACATTCATCTCGCTCGGTGAGCAAGTCATCAGCAGTGGCATGGCGGCGGTGTTGCAGGCAACGGCGGCATTATTCACACTCGTGATCGCACACTTTGCCTTCGACGATGAACGCATGACCAATAAGAAGGTGATCGGGCTGATCCTCGGCTTCAGTGGTGTGGTGGTGCTTTCCAGCACATCGTTTGAAGCAGGCGGGCTAGACACCGCGACCTTGCTCGGTCAACTGGCGATTGTGTGCGCGTCCATCTTCTACGCGATATTTACCGTCTACAGCCGGAAGGTGCTAAAAGGCAACATCGAACCGATTGTGATTTCTGCGGGGATGTTTATCTCCGCGACGGTTGTTGCGGGCATTTTCGTGATCGTAGAGCCGTTGCTTGGCGGGCGGGCATGGGTGCCGTTGGAGACGATTCAGCGCGATAATGTCTATGCCGTCTTTGGGCTGGG
>DAOTXB010000680.1:0-6896 GCA_034435575.1 Anaerolineae bacterium | reverse complement strand
GTTCGCCAGCAATATTTAGACATCAAAGCACAGTATGAAGACTGTATTTTGCTGTTTCGTATGGGCGACTTTTACGAGATGTTCGACGAAGATGCGGAAACCGCCGCCCGCGAGCTTGACCTCACGCTAACCGGGCGCAGTTTTAGCAAAAAAGGACCGCGCTCCCCGATGGCGGGTGTGCCCCATCATGCGATTGATAATTACATTGCCCGCCTGATCGAAAAAGGCTATCATGTTGCCGTCTGTGACCAGATGAGCGAACCAACCGGGCGCGGACCCGTTGACCGTGAAGTCACCCGTGTCATCACACCCGGTACCATCACCGAGCCAGAACTTCTGGCAGAAGATAAGCACAATTATCTAATGGCGATTATACCCATTGGCGACCCTGACTCCGGAAAGTGGCGACAGGCAGGCATCGCCTTTGCTGATATTTCTACTGGAGAATTCGCCGCCACGCAACTTGAAGATGACAACGCCGGTTTGCTCGTGCTGGAAGAACTCGCCAGACTCGCCCCGCGAGAGGTCATCATGCCAGAAACCTGGGTAGAACGCGGTGTATCTTTGCCGGAGGGTATACATCTGTCACCCATTCCCGATTGGCGCTTTGAAGGGAGTGGTGCGGAACAGACACTCTGCGCCCATTTCAACGTCAAAACATTGGATGGTTATGGCTTAAAAGGGCAACGGTTCGCGGTGAGCGCGGCGGGAGCAGTTCTCGGTTACCTGCGCGAAACACAGAAAAACACGCTGGCACAATTAGCAACCATCCGCGCCTATTCTACCGCTGATTTCATGGTGCTAGATCAATTTACACGCCGAAACCTCGAACTCACAGAAACCATCCGTGGCGGAAAAGCACGCGGCAGTCTGCTAGGTGTGCTAGATCGTACCGTAACAGCGATGGGTGCGCGCTTACTACGGACATGGCTCAACCAACCCTTGCTACAGATCAATCGCCTCAACGCCCGTTTGGATGCAGTACAAGCGCTGGTCGATAACGAAACACTCCGCCTTGAAGTTGAGGATTTACTAAAAACCGTCTCAGATATCGAACGCCTGACTAATCGCCTGTTGATCGGCAAAGCGGGTCCGCGTGATTTGCTCGGCTTACGGACAAGTTTGGATATTATCCCGCGTTTGCAAGAACTCATCGGCGACATTCCCGCGCTCAAAACACTTTCAGAACGCATGGATCCCTGTGAAGATGTACATAGCTTAGTCGGACGCGCCCTTACTGATGAACCGCCAGCGACACTCAACAATATTGGCATTATTCGCCCCGGCTATGCACAAGAACTTGACGACATCCTTGAATCCAGCAAAAGTGCCCGCGACTGGATTAAGAATCTCGAACCCACCGAACGCCGTCGCACGGGAATCGCGACACTCAAAGTCGGTTATAACAAAGTATTCGGCTACTATATCGAAGTCACCAAAGCACAAAGCGACAATGTGCCCGCAGATTACATTCGCAAGCAAACACTCGTCAATGCAGAGCGCTACATCACACCAGAACTCAAAGATTATGAAACGCTCGTGCTTAATGCAGAAGAAGAAATTCTGGACATTGAACGGCGCATCTTTGAAGAATTGTGTATCACACTTTCTAAAGAGGCAACACGTCTACTCGGTACAGCGCGCATGATTGCCCATTTGGATGCATTCCTGTCCTTAGCGGAGGTCGCAGTCCGTGAAGGTTATGTCCGCCCTGACCTCACCGAAGATGATCTGCTAGTATTGCGTGATGGACGGCATCCCGTTGTGGAAAAATTACTTGATGGTGGGATTCGCTATGTGCCCAATGAAACCCATTTTGATAGCATGTCGCGCATTCATATCATCACCGGACCCAATATGTCGGGCAAATCCACCTACATTCGGCAAGTGGCGATCATCACCCTCATGGCGCAAATCGGGAGCTTTGTCCCTGCGGATGAAGCCACAATTGGGCTTGTAGATCGCATCTTTGCGCGTATCGGTGCACAGGACGAAATACACGCCGGACAATCCACCTTTATGGTAGAAATGGTAGAAACAGCGCGTCTGTTAAGCGGAAGCACACGCCGCAGTCTAGTCATTTTGGACGAAGTTGGGCGTGGTACATCCACCTATGACGGGCTCGCGATTGCCCGTGCTGTAATTGAATACATCCACAACAACCCACGCTTAAACTGCCGGACACTCTTTGCCACCCATTATCATGAATTGACCGCATTACCCGATATTTTGCCCCGTTCGCGCAATTTTAATGTTGGTGTGACCGAACGTGGTGATGACATTGTATTTTTGCACAAAGTTATGCCGGGTGGTGCGGATCGTAGTTATGGCGTGCATGTCGCGCAACTTGCCGGTATGCCCCGCCCCGTTGTAGATCGCGCCCGTGAATTGCTCGCACAATTGGAACGCGAAGGCAGTACATTTAGCCTTCCAATCACGAACAACCGCACAAAGTCATCGTCAGATAATCCACAACAGATGAGCTTTTTCAGTGAACCAGAAAACCCCACCTTAGACGTAATCCGTAACTTAGATGTGGATAACCTCAGCCCGATAGAAGCGCTCACAAAACTATACGAACTTAAAAAAATGGCAGGGAACTCGTGATACAATACGACTGTGAAGTTGGAGGCAGTCATGGCTAAAAATCCATTTCCGGGCATAAATCCTTATCTGAATAGCTATCTATTAATAAACGGTGGTTGGAAAACATTTTACAGTAAACACATCACCCACCTTACCGATTATCTGGAAGCAATCTTGCCAAGCAATTATTACACTATGCCAGAGGATTCGCTTCAGATTTCCGCCTACCATCCTACTGTCGAACAATGTGTGCTTACTGGTGCAGATATTTCAGTATATGCAACATATGCAACCACCAATCCCAGTCAATCAGCGTCTCCTGCCGTAAAGACACTCAGCTCTCCGACGTTAGATATACCCGTTATCGCAACAATCTTCAATGAAGATGAACTATATACTGCCATTGTTGTTTATGATGAAGGTAGAGAGCCAGTCACACACACGTATTGAGCTTCTTTCTCCATCCAATAAGCCAACGTATAAACATTATGACCAATATATTGCCAAACGTGATGATACACACCGAAGCGGATTGCGATTAGTCGAGATTGATTACCTTCACAATACCAGACCGATTATTCCTGATATTCCAAGTTATAAAGATCGTCAGGATCATGGGCATCCATATATGATCCTTGTCGGTGACCCGCGCCCAACGTTGAAAAAAGGACGCACATTGGTATATGATTTTGGTGTGATAGATACCTTGCCCATTCTTGATATTCCCCTAAAAGGGAAAGATTTTGTACGGTTTAACTTCGATGATGTCTACAACACCACATTTGAAAGCTCTCGCGCTTTCTCTCAGATTTTTAGCGATGCCAACAAAACACCGCGGGACTTTAAAGCCTATACAAATGACGATCAAAAAATGATTCAGAAGCGCACAGCAAGCCAGAGTAAAGGATGAGACATGGGTATCAGTAAAACCGGATTGTAATGTCCAATTTCTCAACGAATCACGGTACAATACAAACAGTCTTCTAACCGTTCATTTGCTGAGGGATTTCCCATATGACCGAACCGCACGAAATCACGCCACAGACCACCCGTGAACGCGCATTAGAAACTATCGACCACATCCGCGATGCTCTGACCAAAGACAACTTACAATCTGCGCTCGATCACATCGGCATTCTACAATCTACCCTCGCAAGTTGGACACGACGCGACATCCGCAACTGGTTAGATAAAGCGCTACGTGGTGATCTGCTCACCTTCGATGTACAGTCAGCGAAAACACGGCTACAACAATGGCAAACCGCCGCACCAGAAGACGAACGCGATCATGATTATTACAGCGAACGCATCGACGAACGCGGACAACAAAAACAGGTTGAATTACAGGTGCGTGGGGCAATTGCCCATTGCGAAGCCCTGTGGAGCGAGGCAGATCAACTTGAACAAAGCGCGCAACCACCAAAACCGGACTTTGTAATGGCAAATTATTATCAGCGGGCGCTAGACATTGTAAAATCGACGGCATCCGAACATCCAACCAATGCCTCTCTAAGTTCACTAGTTCAAAAAGCAGAAACGACGCTGAGCCACAAGCAAGTCGCTAATCGCGCTTATCAATCTGCCATTGAGGGCGAAAATTACGCGGAGGTGCTCGCAGAATTAGATACTTTACCAGACACTCTGCTCATCCCACATTATCGTATTCTGACCAATGAAGACCCAGCACGAACCGATACAGAATTCACGCGCTTTGATGCCATGATTACACGAACAGAGGCACAAGATGAGCTAACGCGTTATGCGCGTATTTGGGGTCAGACCACAGCAGAGAGCATTATCGCCACAGTTGAAGAAGCCCTCGCGCAATATCAACCACAGAGAGCATTGGATGAACTCAAAGATGGTATAAAAATACAGGAATTTGTCGAAAAAGATTTGCAAGACACAATCATCGCATTGGATGCCCGCGCCCGTGACAACTTGCAACGTCTGGAACAAGCAGAACGACGCGCACGACACGCCCAACGCCTTGCTGAAGAAAACCCGATTGGTGCATGGGATGTTTACGCTGAATCGTATCATACGTATCCGGGTGCTCCGGGGCTGAATGTCGCACGCAAAGAGATCGTAAAGCAACTTGCAGGGCAATTAGAGCGTGTGGTACTCGAAGCGGAAAAAGCCTACACAGGTCATGACTATGATCGCTTTGAGCAATTACACCGGAGCATTTTGCAAAATTACGCCGACAAAGACACGCAACTTGACGAACTCATCGCACGTTTGAACGAGATGCACATTGATGTGCAAACCTTCCGCGAGAAATCACAGAATGCGCGCCGTTTGCTAGAGCAAATTCGACAAGTAAAGACCGAAGACTTAAAACGTGCAGGCGATCTATTGACACAGCTCGAACATCTGCCTGCTGATGTGCTACACACACTCGCCGATTATCAACATATCCGCGATGAGGTTCGCGCAGGGTTGAATGTAGAAATTGTGTTTAACCAATTGGTCAACCTGTTAACCTCACAGGATGTTGCAGAGATTGAACGAGGGATCGATACAACACGGGAATACCATGCAGAATCACGATTCGAAGCCTTACGCCTTGACTTACAACTGCACCGTGATTTCTTACAAGCGCGCCAGCATTATGCCAACGGTAATATTGACGATGCTTTGAAATTATTAGACCGTGTCATCGCAATTGAGGGTCACCCGGACAGAGAATCAGCACAAGCGTTAATCGAAGACATTCGTGGAGACGCTGAGGCGAACACATAAGCGTAAAATCAATCAGCTATTTAGACGGGATTCATCCCCATCTCAATTAATAATGTCATTATTAACCTTAAGTAACGGTTTACTGGTAAATAATGATTTAAGGTTAATAAGTATGAGTGTGAATCCCTTCCCGGTTGAATATTTCAGTAAGCAAGACACTTCTGATGATGAACATTTTTATCGCGTTGCGCGCAAAGTTGTTCATATTGATGCCTCAGCCATAGAACAAGTCCAACAACATTTTTCAGCCTTACTACCAAAACATGGCGTGTTATTGGATCTAATGAGCAGTTGGCGTTCCCACATACCCAAAACAATTGCACCAGCCCAGATTTACGGCTTAGGTATGAACGCAGAAGAAATGGCAGATAATCCACAACTGAACGATTACACCGTGCAAAATCTCAACAAGAATCCGCGCTTGCCGTATGCCAACGATTATTTCGACGGCGCGATATGTACTGTCTCAGTGCAATATCTGACTGCTCCAGTAGAGATTTTTTCTGACGTCGGGCGCGTGCTCAAACCCGGCGCACCCTTTATCGTCACATTTTCTAATCGGTGTTTTCCGACTAAAGCGGTGGCAGTGTGGCACGCCATGAGCGGACAGCAACAGATGGTATTAGTTTCAGAATATTTTGAGAAAGCAAAGGTTTGGGAAAACATCAACATCCATGCATACACACCACAAAATGCCGATCCATTATACGCAGTCTGGGCAACAATACGTGGCTAACTAACCAGTGTGATAATATGCATCGTCGATCAAACGAGGTGCGACATCGTCCACATTGACACTCAAGATCAGGTTAACATCCTCATCGCGTCCACGTTCAAGCAATTCCTGACCAGAAGCACATGCCCGCAACGTTGCCACGATGTCGTTTTTCACAGCCAGATAGGCGCTTTCGGCGATCCGTGCTTCCGGTGATTTTTCACCTGAAAGATGGTGAATTATCGCTCCCGCCCCAATCAAGTCTTCGATTGCAGGTCGCAAACGACGCGAGTCCTTCCAGCGTTCACCGGCGGGAATCACCGTAACCTTGTCGCCGTGTTTTTGCGCTTCCTGGGCGACAGTTTTGGCATTACGCAGGCATCCCGCAAACACATTTTGAGCGTCTCCTGCTAAGGTGGTCAACTTTGAGCCGTTGGGAGATGGTAAAACAAAGCTCGTTCCGGATGTAAGGGTCTGCAAATTGGCGGGGCGCAGTAAATACCCGTTCTCACGCGTGGCGAGTAGTGCGTTATGTTGATCGGCATAGGCATGGGCGGTGTCTCCACGTTCACCAAACGGATGCACCATCACCCCATTCTTGACAGCAATACTCACACAGGACGAAAACGACATCACATCAACGATAATGAGCACATCGCTTAACGGGGCAAAGTACAACACACCATCTTCACCCCATTCACAACGTACTGTATAACCTGTTTGATCAGCCCAACCCATATGACGATTATCTTCGGTCAATCACCCGCCACAGGTTTGGAGAATGTGGTTTCCTGTGGTTTAAGTTCAGTCGGGATTGCGGCTTCGTCTTCGCTGATTAATTGCTCAGAAA
>DAOTXB010000679.1:0-14066 GCA_034435575.1 Anaerolineae bacterium | reverse complement strand
AGTTGTGCAACGAGCGCGAAACTGCTAGATTTGAGCGTGGCGAGGTTCAAGCGGCGGAGACGATGGGGTTTCTCATTTCGTGCATTCTGTCGTGAGTAATTCGCTTCGCCTTCGCATTGATACTCGCACGATAAGCAAGAACGACACGCTATTAGCCAGGAATCGATACCTGCAAATAGTTAATTGACCATGCTAATTCACATTCACAAGGCACAGAAACATATTTGGATGAGGATTAGATTTCGACCACACTTTTTGTACCGTTAAGGTTTCTTCTGGGTGAAAGAAAGCCGTATAGTTATAATCATGTCTCAAGCATCGTTTTCCATTATAGTTGTCCCAAATAGGGACATCAAAACTAAGGAGAAAAACGAATATGCGTGCGATTGTAGCTATACTCATCCTCACAATATTTGGAAACATCCAGTTCCTCCAAATGAACGCACAAGCGTGTTTGCCTACACGTCTCGAAATCGGGGATGAGGCGCAGGTGACACCCGGAGCCGCAAATCGTATCCGCGCTCAATCCAACACCAATGCTGAACAAACCGGGCAAATCCCTGCTGGCGAAATTATAACGATTCTACAAGGTCCCCAATGTGAAGATGGTTTCTTGTGGTGGTACATCAACTATGACAATAGAGAAGGTTGGACTGTGGAAGCAAACGCCACAGAATACTTTTTACAGCCATATACTAATGGAGTAGAGGCAATAGACACTAGCCCTGAAATCTGTGCTATGGAAACACGACTTCAAATTGATGGATATGGTCAGGCAAGTTCTAGTGGGCCAAGTCGCTTACGTGATGAGCCTGGAATCAATGCTGAACAGGTCGGGCAAGTTGATCCGTTAGATGTATTTCAGGTTATCGATGGGCCAATTTGTGTGGATGGATTTCATTGGTGGCAGGTAGAGTTTGATAGTTTAGTGGGTTGGCTAGCTGAAGGTGATGAAGATAGTTATTATGTGGAGGTTGTGGCTGAAACTTCAGGTCTTGCGCTAACAAGTACACCAGAAACGTCACTCATTCCGTACACAGTGTCATGGAATGCTGACAGTAGCCGTTTAGCAATGGCGACTTCTATCGGCGTATTAATCTATGATACCGCAGATTGGCTACAGGAGCCGTCTTTGCTAGACGATGGTATTCTTGCCACCGATTTAGCATTTAGCCTGACAGATCCAAATTTGTTGGTCATTAACAGTGCAGACACGCCATTTAGATTCCGTGTCTATTCATTGTCTGATGAGGGCGATTCTATCATCTTTGAACGTGAGTTAGTGCCAGGTCCAATGGGAGGGGAACGACCTGCAAGTGATTTCGCATTTAGTCGAGATGGCAATCAGTTGGGTTTTGGTGGAACCTCTTACGAGATTTACGACACAGGTGCTTGGACACGATTAGATCGTTTAGAGATTTATGAAGACGCTGGAAATCACTTCGTCTCTGTTTCTATTTTTCCTTCAGACTTAACCGCGAATGGTGACCATGGTGTCGGTGTTATTGATAGAGAGATAGTGCAGTTATTTGACTTTACTATTCCTCATAGCTCAAGTTTTGGCATCGCAGACCCCCGTATCTCAACGCTTGACCGAGGCGGACGCGCACAAGCTATTACGGCGCTTAATTTTTCGCCGGATGGAACTCACGTTATTGCCGTAGATATAACAGGTAGTATACAAATGTGGGATCTGGAAACGGGAAATTTTGTATCTTTCATCCGTGCTGAAAATGCAACATCTAGAAGTAACCGAATCAATGATGTGGCATTTCATCCTGATGGGGAGACGATAGCCACCGCAGAGAGTGAACCACACGGTATAGTTCGTGTTTTCGCAACAGAAGAACTTGAACCACTCACCGTGTTTGGGGCAGACGCATCACACACCATCGCTCACCTTGTATCATATAGCCCTGATGGAGGAACATTATTGACCGTGTTAGACGATATGATTTACCTGCTAAATACTGCGGATTACACTGTGATTACTCAGCTAATGATCTGGAATCCCTAACAAGGTGCCTGTTAGAGAGACATCAGATTGAAAAAACTATACTAGAAAATCACCCTATACATCTATATATCTATTCGTTCAACCACAGAATTGCTTTATCGCGTTCACCCGGCTTAAAGATACGGGTTTGCAAACTTGGGAAGGATCGAAGCATCATTTCCACACCTTGGACAAGCGGACCAGTCGGTAAAATTAAGGCTAATTTTGAACTGCTTTGACTCTGAGATTGCGACTGAAATTGTTTCATCATGCTACGTGTGCGCCTAAAAATGTATGCGATTGGTTGCACACCAACAGATGAGTCCATTAAATTATGAATAATCTCGCCTTCAGCGGGGTTAGCGGCGATGTCCTGCATTATTGCAATGAATTCATCCACTGCTTTTCGAGATGATTCTGTGAAGATAAATTCATGGATGTTAGGTTCGATTTTACTATATTTACATCGCGCAGTCTCATTAATTGCCATATCTATCCCCCTTATTAAACGTTCTATAGTTGATGGGTGCTGTGAACCCAATAATTTATCATTATTGATTGCTCACCCAACAGTGCGTGTGAACAATTTTATACTAGCATATCGACGACCTTCTTATCATTAAGGTTGTTCTTTGTAAGTCACTAAAACATCGTTTTGTTTCTGTTGGAAAATCATGATGGTTCGTAGCGCTTATTAATTGCCAATATCTCCCATGTATCTGTATAGCGTAATTTGGTGATCGCACAATTTGCACTATGATGTCCATCGAAACCAGTGAGGTGATGCAACAAACACTGAATACTGCCACCGTGAGTGACAACTAATATGTGCTCATCGGTGTGTTTCTGCAATAACGCATTTAACGCAACAACCACACGCTCGGATTGCTGATAACGGATCTCACCTTCTGGAAATACACGGTCAATAAAGGGTGCTTCTTGATATGCAGTATACGCCTCATAATCATACTGCTTGATTTCATCCATTGTCAGACCTTGCCAACGTCCCACATCAATTTCACGCCAGCGCTTGTCTAACGAGATTGGCAAGTTTAGCGATGTGTTGAGCAAATCGGCTGTTTGACGTGTGCGATACAGGTCACTACTGATAATATGCGTAATTCCTGTATTAAGGAGTGCCTGTGAGGATTGTTTTGCTTGTTGTTCCCCGTTTTCGCTGAGCGGAACTGGCGCAATTCCTTGCCACCGCCCAAGGCGATTCCAGACGGTTTCTCCGTGTCGAATAAGCGTTACTGTTGTCATCTGCCCTCACCGTAAATAATTTGTAGTGCCAATATACACCCTTTTTTCACTGATTAATTGACTTTTATCTCAGTGTGTTTAGCGATAAAATGATGCTGTAAAAAGATATTTTCTGATTTACCAATAAATTAGAAAGACTCAATGCTATGCCAGAACAACCAGAAATTAATTCTGATCAACAGTATCCTTCCCCAACTTTTGATGAATTTACAGCCCCAACTTATGATGAATGGCGTGCTACCGCAGAAGCCTCACTGAAGGGCGCACCGTTCGATAAAAAGTTAACCACCCGAACCTATGAAGGGATTACGCTACAACCCCTATATTTTCAGGAAAATGTCGCTGGCTTAACCCACCCAATGACAAACCCGGGTCACGCACCCTATGTGCGTGGTACATCAGCTACCGGCTATTTGACATCAGCGTGGGATATTGCACAGGAGATTCCGTACGGCTTGCCGGTGCGCTTCAATGAGGCGCTAAAGCATGACCTCGCACATGGGCAAACCGTTGCCATGTTGATTGTTGATGAATCCACGCGTGCCGGAATTGACCCTGACCATGCCGAACAGGGTAAGGTCGGTACGGATGGGGTGTCAATTGCTACGTTAGAAGATTTGCGGGTTGCACTTGACGGAATTGACCTTGCCAATACACCAGTCATCTTTGAAGTAGGGACCAATCCACTCTCATTGGCGGCATTTTTTATCGCACTTGCACAGGAACAAAACATTGATCTTGCTAAGGTTCATGGCGCAATTGCGACAGATCCGATGGGTGAGTTAGTGCGTTATGCGACGTTACCAAAATCACTTGCTTCTGCATACGATGAAATGGCAACACTAACGCAATGGGCAAGTGACCATATGCCTCGCATGGAAACAATTGCCGTACATACCTATCATTACCATAATAGTGGATGTAACGCGATCCAGGAAATAGCTTTTGCTCTAACGACAGGTGTGGAATACTTGACCGAAATGAAGGCGCGAGGATTAGATGTCAACCTTGTCGCGCCACGCATGCGGTTTATGTTCACGGTGGGCGCTAACTTCTTCATGGAGATTGCCAAATTACGCACCGTACGAATGCTGTGGACACAAATTGTTAAAGCGTTTGGTGGAGACGAAACTGCACAAAAAATCAACCTTCATGCCCGCACTGCAACCATTAATAAGACGATGATTGATCCCTATGTCAATATGTTGAGGACGACTACCGAAGCGCTTGCAGGCGCAATTGCGGGGGTCGATAGCATGGCTGTAGGAGCATTTGATGAAGTCATCCACAGCCCTGATGAATTTTCGCGACGGATCGCCCGCAATCAGCAATTAATCTTACAGCAAGAATGCAACTTAACGAATTTGATTGATCCAGCAGGTGGGTCATGGTATGTCGAAAGCCTTACAGAACAACTAGGGCAAGCGGCATGGTCAATGTTCCAAGAGCTTGAGTCGCACGGTGGCATGTCAGGGTCACTCAAGGCTGAAATCCCACAATCCCAGATTCATACATTGTTACAGACGCGCACCAACAACCTCGCTAAACGCAAGGATGTGCTGGTGGGTACTAATATGTATGTGAATCGTGGTGAAAATCCACTTGTTCCAGATGAAATCGATTATCGTCAACTCCACACAGACCGTGCACAATTTATCCTTGAACGGCGTGATGAATCACAAAATTGTGTAAAGAATCTACAATCAGGGTCGTCCATTCATGATTTAGTGAATGCGGCAAAAGAAGGCGCAACCTTAGAGCAAATGGGACAGGCAACATCTGCGGGCAATAATGATCATCCAATAATTGTGCCCCTACGAGCAACGCGATTATCTGAACCCTTTGAACAGCTCCGGCATCATGCAAATTCTTTTGAAGCACAGCATGGGCACGCCCCGCAAATCTTCTTAGCGACGATGGGCATAGTTGCACAACACAAAGCACGGGCGGATTTCTCCACCGGATTTTTTGAGGTTGGCGGGTTCGAGCTACTTCGTCATGAGGGACAGGGTTATGCAACACCGGATGAGGCTGTGCAGGCGGCGCTGGAATCTGGTGCCGGGGCACTTGTGATCTGTGCTACTGACGCAATGTATCAAGACATTGTTTCTCCGCTCACCAAACAAATCAAAGAGGCAAAACCGGATATGGTGGTTGTGCTTGCCGGTTATCCTAAGGAACAGATCGACGCATACCGTTCAGCGGGGGTGGATGCGTTCATTCATGTTAGAGCCGATTGCTATGCCGAAAATATGATGTTACAAGAAAAATTAGGGGTATGGTCATGAGCCAGAAACCAGATTTTACACAGATTGATTATCAAGAAACGTTTGACACGGGCGATTATGAATCGTGGCAAAAGCAACTTGAAGATAAAACTGGCATGTCTGCCGGGGATTATGTCTGGCGTACTCTGGAGCAAATAGATGTACGCCCACTTTATACCAAAGCCGATATAGAAGGCATGTCGCATATTGGCTTTGCGGCTGGGCTTCCACCCTATTTGCGTGGTCCATATCCAGCAATGTACGCGCAACGCCCCTGGACTGTCCGTCAATATGCAGGTTTTTCGACGGCGGAAGAAAGTAATGCGTTTTATCGTCGAAATCTAGCGGCTGGGCAAAAAGGTTTGTCAGTCGCGTTTGATCTTGCCACGCATCGCGGTTACGACTCAGATCATCCCCGTGTGGTTGGGGATGTCGGTAAAGCGGGTGTGGCGATAGACTCAATTCTGGATATGAAAATCCTGTTTGACGAGATTCCGCTGGATAAAATGTCAGTCTCGATGACGATGAATGGCGCAGTGTTACCGATCATGGCATTTTACATTCTCGCCGCAGAAGAGCAGGGTGTTCAGCAAGATCAACTAACAGGCACAATCCAGAACGATATTCTCAAGGAATATATGGTACGCAACACATATATTTATCCGCCGGAACCCTCAATGCACATTATTGCAGATATTTTCGCATTTACCGCCAAAAATATGCCTAAATTCAACAGTATCAGTATTTCTGGCTATCATATGCAAGAAGCCGGAGCAACTGCTGATATAGAATTAGCATATACACTAGCTGATGGTCTGGAATATGTACGAACCGGGTTAAAAGCCGGCATGGATATTGATTCATTCGCCCCGCGACTGTCCTTCTTCTGGGCGATTGGCATGAACTATTTCATGGAGATCGCTAAGTTGCGTGCAGGGCGTTTACTCTGGGCGAAGATGATAAAGCAATTTGACCCACAGAATGACAAATCGATGGCACTCCGCACACATTCACAAACCTCCGGATGGAGTTTGCAGGAACAAGACCCCTTTAACAACGTAGCCCGTACCTGCATTGAAGCGATGGCGGCGGCGTTGGGTCACACACAATCTTTACATACGAACGCGCTTGACGAGGCGATTGCACTGCCAACGGATTTCTCCGCACGGATTGCGCGTAACACCCAACTATTTTTGCAGGATGAAACCGGCATTACGCGTGTTGCCGATCCCTGGGGCGGGTCATATTATGTGGAAACTCTTACACATGAACTTGTGGATCGCGCATGGGCACACATTCAGGAGATTGAAGAACTTGGTGGCATGGCAAAAGCTTTAGAAACAGGTCTGCCGAAAATGCGAATCGAAGAAGCCGCCGCTCGCAGACAAGCCCATATTGACTCTGGTCAAGAAACGCTTGTCGGCGTGAATAAATATCGTCTCACTCAAGAAGATCCACTAGAAATTCTTGAGGTTGATAATACCGCAGTACGCGAATCACAGATTGCGCGTTTGCAGCAATTACGTCAAGAACGCGATGACAGTGCGGTGGATTCAGCACTAAACGCGCTTACACACTCCGCTGAAACTGGTGAGGGTAATTTGTTACAATTGGCGCTGGATGCGGCGCGGGTACGTGCATCACTCGGCGAAATTTCTGATTCGCTAGAAAAGGTGTGGGGTAGGCATAAAGCCGTCATTCGCTCAATTGCTGGTGTGTATAGCACAGAATTCGGTGAGGAGGATGAAATCACGCGTGTCCGTCAAATGACGAACGATTTCGCGCAACGTGAAGGTCGTCAACCACGCATTATGATTGCAAAAATGGGGCAAGATGGACATGATCGCGGTGCAAAAGTGATTGCCACTGCTTTCGCCGATCTTGGTTTCGACGTCGACATCGGACCATTATTCCAAACGCCAGAGGAAGTTGCACGGCAGGCGATGGAAAATGATGTCCATGTAATTGGCATGTCGTCGTTAGCGGCAGGACACAAAACGCTATTGCCACAGCTGGTCGAAGAGTTGCGTAGTGTCGGACGTGAGGATATTCTGGTGGTTGTGGGTGGCGTTATCCCCGCACAAGATTATGAATACCTGTATGAACATGGCGCGGCGGCAATCTTTGGACCGGGAACAGTGATTCCAGTAGCGGCGCAAAAAGTGCTCGAAGCATTAAACGAGAGTTTAATGGATGCCGTATCATAGAGTTAAATTAATGTGAATTATCAGGGGCGTATTAAAGCGTCCCTGAATCGTTTTATAGTCAGGTATACGCGCTAATGCCCTCGGATGAGAATAATAAAACTTATAAGCCGGAATGGACACCGGATGATGCCAATGACGCGTTCGCCTCGCGGGTAATACGTGGTGTCGTTGGCGGTCATGATGGCATGTCTACACAGGACTTGTCACCAAAAACTTCACTACCTCAGTCTCGAAGACGTGGATTATCAGTGAAAGATTATGTTGAGGGGGTTCTTGCTGGTGAGCGTAGCATCTTAGCCCGAACAATCACCCTGATTGAAAGTAACGCGCCGGCGCACTTTGAAATGGGGCAGGAGGTTCTCCGTCAATTGCTCCCGCATACAGGCAACTCTGTGCGCGTCGGCATTACTGGCGTGCCGGGCGCTGGTAAGAGCACCTTAATTGAATCCTTGGGAATACACCTGGTTAATGCCGAGCATAAAGTGGCTGTATTAGCAGTTGACCCAAGTAGCACTGTAACCGGCGGGAGCATCCTCGGTGACAAAACGCGTATGGACGTGCTCTCACGGCAGAAAAATGCCTTTATACGTCCGTCACCAACGGGTGGTATGCTCGGTGGGGTGGCGCGTAAAAGCCGTGAAACTATGCTAGTCTGTGAAGCGGCAGGCTTTGATATTCTTCTGGTAGAGACAGTTGGCACCGGACAAAGTGAGGTGACTGTTCGCTCGATGGTCGATTTCTTCTTGCTTGTGTTAATAACAGGGGCAGGCGATGAATTACAGGGAATCAAAAAGGGAGTGGTCGAACTTGCAGATGCTATTCTTATCAACAAAGCAGATGGCGAAAACACGATTCGCGCACAGGCGGCTCGGGCAGAATACAATCGAGCATTGCATTATCTGACTCCCGCGACAGAAGGGTGGCACACGCGTGCATATACCGGATCAGCCATTACGGGTGCGGGAATCGAGAATATCTGGACCGTGGTGGAGC
Source organism: Anaerolineae bacterium (assembly GCA_034435575.1). Classification (GTDB taxonomy): domain Bacteria; phylum Chloroflexota; class Anaerolineae; order Aggregatilineales; family Phototrophicaceae; genus JAVJSU01. The sequence continues at coordinate 5,340 of DAOTXB010000679.1, read as the reverse complement.
GTTTTTGTAATCGTACACAAGCATCCGGTGTTTTTGACCGACGGCGACAGGACCAAATGCGCGAGTGGTTACATACGCTGGTTGAAGATCAACTCAAAGCCTTCTTCTTCAGCAATGCCGCAGTAAAAAATGCACTTCCACAAATAGAACAGTCTGTGATGGCTGGTGAACTCCCTGCAACAACCGCCGCCCGTGAATTACTCCGTGCTGTCATAGACGATAAATAACTTAGTTTTGTTGTTCTCCCGTACAACGTGTTAAAATCACACAAATTGTGAAAGTTATTACAAGGAGAAACAATGAGCTTGCTTGAAAGGGAGTCCCCGCAGGGTAAGCGGGTATCTTTGTTTGTAACCTGTATTGTTGACATGATATATCCTCAAACTGGCATGTCGGTTGTAGAAATCCTCGAACATCTAAATCTTGAGTTTGATTTTCCGATGGAGCAAACTTGTTGCGGGCAACCGGGGTTTAACAGCGGTTATCGTAAAGATGCTAAGACCGTCGCCATACAATTTCTGAAAGCGTTTAAAGATGCTGAAGTGATCGTTACGCCATCAGGGTCGTGTTCTGCGATGGTGCGCCATGAATACCCCACATTGTTCGCGGATGATCCTGAATGGTTACCCATCGCGGAACGGGTTGCGTCAATCACATGGGAAATTAGCGAGTTTCTGGTTAAGGGTCTGGGGGTCGAAGACCTCGGTGCCTGCTTACCCCAATCACAGACCTTTGCCTTTCATGATGCCTGTCACGGCTTACGCTTACTTGATCTAGGCGAATCAGCCCGTAAATTGGTCGATCATGTCGAAAATGCACAGGTGGTAGAATTAGAGGAAGCTGATGTGTGTTGTGGGTTTGGCGGGTTGTTCAGCGTCAAAATGCCTGATGTGAGCAATGCGATGTTGACCCAAAAAATGTCGTGTATCAATGCATGTTCTGCACATTCGATCATCACGGGCGATGCGAGTTGTCTTACACAGATGAATGGTGGCTTATCAAGACAAGGCTCAAGTAAACGAGTTGTTCATGTCGCTGATGTGATCGCTGAAGGGTTGAAAGGGGTAGATGATGCAGGTTAAATCGAATGATTTTGTCGCGCTTTCAGAAATTGCTATTGCCGACGAAAATTTGCGGAAAGCGATCAAAAAAGGGACAAACAACGCGTTCAACAATCGAATTTCGGCAATGTCCGCCGACGGCATATCTCATGGCGAGAGCATGCGACAACAAGCGGCGGAGGCAAAACGTCGGGCTTTACGCAAATTACCAGAACTGCTAGAACTGGCAGAAAATAATCTTACAGCGAATGGTTTCAACGTGCAGTGGGCGGTGGACGGCGCAGAGGCGAATCAGCTTGTGCTGGATATTATCAAAGCGCATGATGTACAAACGGTCACCAAAAGCAAGAGTATGCTTACTGAGGAGATTGGGCTGAATCCGGTCTTAGAATCATCCGATGTGCGCGTGGTCGAAACTGATTTAGGTGAGTACATCATTCAACTCAATAATGAACCACCAAGCCACATTATCGCGCCAGTGTTGCACCGCACAAAAGAAGAAATCCGTGACATTTTTGTGCGTGAACTCAATATGCCTCCCACTGACGATGCTGGTGAAATGGTGACATTTGCCCGTGAAAAACTTCGGGAAGATTTTCTGAATTCACACATGGGCATCTCCGGTGGAAACTTCATAATTGCCGAAACCGGATCGCTTGCACTTGTAATGAATGAAGGCAATGGACGATTATGTACCTCTGTGCCAAAGGTGCATGTCGCGCTGGTGGGCATTGAAAAAGTGGTTGAGAATCTTGAAGATTATGCCACACTGACTCAGGTACTCCCACGCAGTGGCACGGGGCAAAATCTGACCGTTTATACCAATATTATTAATGGTCCTCGTCGCGAGACTGAGACGGGTGGACCCGACCATGTTTATATCATTTTTGTGGATAATGGGCGTAGCGATATTTATGAGACGGATTATGCGGAGGCGCTGGCGTGTATCCGTTGCGGTGCCTGCCAGAATGCGTGTCCCGTTTATCGGAGTACGGGTGGTCATGCTTATGGTTGGGTATATGGTGGACCAATCGGTGCAGTTCTAACACCGCTTCTGGTTGGCTTAGAAAATGCTTCACCATTGCCACATGCAAGCAGTTTGTGTGGTAGTTGTAAACAAGTTTGCCCGGTGGATATTGACCTTCCACGCATGTTATTAGATTTACGCCATGATCTGGTTGAGCAGGGCGAAAGCGGGCGCTTATGGAAAATGGGAATGTCTGGTTGGGCGTTTGGCAATGCCTCACCTATGCGCTTTGAAATGGGCGGTAGAGTAGCAAAAATCGGTCAGAAAGTAACCGGAAATCGCTTACCGGGTTTACTCGGCAACTGGACGAAATTCCGTGATTTTCCTGATTTTGCACCAAAGTCATTCCGCCAAATGTGGCGTGAGCGCCAAAAGGAACAAAATGATGAGTAGCAGAGACAAAATTATAGGTAAATTACGCCAATCGCGTGCTCCGTTCACAGATGTACCGCCACCCGAAAGTCCTCAGAACATGGTGATGTTATCTGACGTATCACCATCTGCTTTGCGTTCTCGTTTTGTTGATGAAGCCGAAAAATTGAGCTGTTATGTGTGTGAGGCACATGACGATGAGCAAGCCTACACTTATATTATGTCGCTAATCCAAGATGATACCCATGTGATGAGTTGGGATGATGCTCATATTCCGCTGGGTGCATTTAGCGATTCATTGGAAGAGCGCGGAGTACGCATAGCTTCTTATGATGACCCTGATACGCGTGTCGGTATAACAGGTGTTGATGGCGCGTTAGTGGCAACAGGTAGTATTATTGTTTGTTCAGGTGAGGGTAAATATCGTGCGACATCACTCTTGCCAGACATTCATGTTGCGGTAGTGAAAGCAGACCAATTATTACCTGATTTTGAAGCATGGATTGCACATCAGCGCCGAGATGACCTGAGCGCGTTCAAGCAGTCCAGCAATACGACGATCATAACAGGACCGAGTAAAACGGCAGATATTGGGCAAGAATTGATTAAAGGGGCACACGGACCGCGTCAAGTACATATCATTTTGTTGGATTAAGTTGCCTAATGTGCAAATCAAACGATGCAAGCAAAAATCCGGGAGAGATTGCCCGGATTTTTGTGGTATATGACTTGACGATTGCTTATTCGCTAAAGTTTTCAATCTGGTGCTTGATATCCATCACAAACGCATCAGCGGTTGCGCCATCAAGAATACGATGGTCAAAGCTGAAGCTCACATAGGCACACGGACGAATCGCGATGGCATCATTGATAACTTTTACGCGCTTTTCAATCATCCCAATGCCTAAAATGCCGACCTGCGGTTGGTTGATAATTGGCGTGCCGATGATACTGCCCGATGCCCCGTGATTAGTAATACTAAATGTTCCACCCTGCAATTCCTGTGGCATCAATTTATTGTTACGCGCACGGTCTGCGAGGCCATTAATCGCTCGTGATAACCCGCGCAGATTCATTGCATCAGCGTTTCTGATGACCGGTACAAGCAAGCCTTTATCCATTGCAACTGCAATACCGATGTTGATTTCCGGCTTAAGGCGAATGCCGTCATCCGTCCACATCGCATTTGCGAATGGATGCTTTTTCAATGCATTTGCGGTAGCTAATACAAGGTAGGGCATATAGGTCAATTTGATACCGTCTTTTGCGTATGCTGGCTTGTGCTGTGTACGATGCTTCGCTACATTTGCATAGTCAAATTCAAAGACAGTTGTAACATGAGGGCTGGTGCTTTTACTCATAACCATATGGTCGGCAATTGCCCGTCGCATGCCAGATAATGGCACAATCTCGCCATTTGTGGGCATTTGTGTATCACGTTTGGGCGTTACAGATATGGCATTAGCACGGGTTTCGGAGACATTTTTTACTTCTGGTATATTTTGTATAACGTCTTCGTCCTGTTCACGATATTTCAGGTAATCTAAAACATCATGTTTGGTCACTCGTCCATCACGCCCGGTACCGTTGATCTGTCGAATATCAAGCTCATGTTCAGCCAGCATTCGCGCTACAACCGGACTAATGCGTGTTCCTTCAATATCACGACTAACGCTTTTTGTTGGCGCGACGGTTGGAGATTTTGCTGGCGTTATAGATGGCGTATCTGCATCACTGACTGTCGCTGATGAGTTGTCAGGTGTTTTTGTTTTTTGAGGCGTAGAAGTTGAGTCCGACATACCGTTGTTTTCAATCTCTTCACCTTCTTGTCCTACTACCGCCAATACCGTGCCAACGGGGACAGTTTCGCCCTCATTTACACAGGCTTTGAGCAAGACACCGGATGCTTCTGATAACACCTCTACCGTGACTTTATCTGTTTCAATTTCAAGGATAGGTTCGTCTTCGATAATTGGCTCACCTTCGTGCTTTAGCCATGTCACGATGGTACCTTCGATAACGCCTTCTCCCATTTCTGGCATGATGATGTTTGTACTCATATTGTTCCACCTATGCCTGTTGATGCTGGTCAAAGAACGGGAATTTCGCTGGGTTTACTTCATTCATCATGTCATAGATTGTATCGAAAATAACATGCTTGTTTGGCTTCGAGAAGTAATCACCGTCAGAACTATATGCTGGACGATGTTCTGTACCGCTGATCGTACGTGGTTCGCTATCTAACCAATGGTATCCACCCTGTTCTTCAAGGATTTCCTGCATCATGTAAGCGGTAGTACCACCCGGGACATCTTCATCTACCACAAGAATACGGCTGGTCTTCTTTAACGATTCAACAATGTGTCCATGAATATCGAATGGCAATAATGATTGCACGTCAATGACTTCAACCTCAATGCCGACATCGCTCAAACTCCGGGCGGCTTCGAGCGCGATAGGGCACATCGCACCGTAAGTGACCAGTGTCACATCATCGCCTTCACGGAGCGTTTCCGGTACGCCTAAAGGAACAGTTATATCTGCAAGATTATTTGGTAATTGTTCTTTACGACGGTAACCGTTGAGGACCTCGACAACTAAGCCGGGGTCGTCGCCTTGTAACAATGTATTATAAAAACCGACTGCACGGGTCATGTCTCGTGGAACAAGCACGTGTATGCCACGAACAAGGTGAATAATTCCACCCATCAACGAGCCGGAGTGCCAGATTCCCTCTAGTCGATGCCCGCGTGTACGAATAATCACAGGGGCGGCTTGTCCACCTTTCGTCCGCCAACGCAATGTAGCAAGATCATCTGACATGGTTTGAAGCGCGTATAGCAAATAATCCAAGTATTGAATTTCCGCTATCGGGCGTAA
>DAOTXB010000678.1:0-1922 GCA_034435575.1 Anaerolineae bacterium | reverse complement strand
ATGTGGGCGCGTGTGACCCCGATGCGCTTAGTTTCGCCGTCACCAAATTCAATATCGATATAGCCATTCACCGCAAGCGGATATTCATACTGGCTAATCTGATAGCCTTTGGGTAAATCAGGGTAAAAGTAACTTTTACGGGCAAATTGGCTAAAGGAGGGAATCTCGCAATTTAATGCCAAGCCGACCATCATGCCATATTCCATCGCTCTCATATTGACGACGGGTAATGTCCCCGGCATGCCCAAAGACAGCGGATCAACGGCACTATTGGGTGCCGCTTCCACGCTATCGACCACCGGGCAATCGCTGAACATCTTACTTTCGGTCAGCATTTCCGCATGGACTTCTAACCCGACAATGGTTGTCCAATCGCTCATTGTGTTTTCCTGTGTGATCGTGAATTATCAATCAAAAGTTTGCTGTTGTTTTACGGGGGAAATTGTACCACATCACAATTGACACAGGAACAAAGATCACAAGAAACCCTTATGATATTTGACGCACCGTAAAAACTATTCTATACTATTTTGTGACCCTTTATGACATCATATATTGAGTATCTATGATATACGGAGTTTAGCCTTTGCAGATCAACATAGAAAAAGCAGAAAACCCAGAATTTGCCCATTGGTGGGCAATTTACCGTAACGTTAACGAAGATTATTCTCAAGGATTTGCTGAACAAGCGCAGGACATTGTTAGTGTTCCCTTTTGCCATTGGATACTTGCTGATGGAAAGCGAATTGGCGGGTTCATCACCGTACCCAACAACATCGGCGACTTTTTCCTAGTCCACCCCTTTACCGACGCCTATCGCGCACTTAAAGCCATCATTCCTCAAGTAAAGACAAACGGCACCATAACCGCGCGGAATGTGCTAGATACGCATTGTCATGCGTTTCAATTGCTTGGCTTTCAAACTGTGGAGAGCCGACGGTGGATGATTCGCCCAACTCAAGCCTACGATCTCGTGACCTTCGATGATTTAACACGTATCGCCCCGCAATCAGAACAAACCGAAGATATTGCACGCTTGATGCTAACCGCGTTTGAAGGCGGTGCAGGTCAATATGGTCAACGTAAAATAGATGCACATCAAAATTCGGTGGAAAATTACTTTAAGACGATTGCAGACGATGACAGTTGTCATCAAGCATCATCGGTCATCATGGATGGCGACAAGATGGTTAGCGCTTGTTTGATACAACGGTACAAATCACTCGTCACAGTACGATTTGTCGTCACGCATCCTGATTACCAAGGAAGGGGTCTGGCACAGAAGCAGATTCAACATGGCATCAATGCTATTAAAGATGAGTATAAGACGGTGGCTTTAGCTGTTACAATTGGTAATCCGGCTGAAGCACTTTATCAAAAGATGGGCTTTGTGTCCGGTGCGATCACACACACACTTCAATGCTAAATACGCGGTTGTGGTGTCGTGAATTGAATCGGCGCGGGAGTCGGGTCTGCGGTCAGTGCTTGGATGACGGGTAACAGCGAATACGCGAGGAATGACAAGATCATTATCAAGGCGACAATGGTCAGGAAGATGCGACGGCGACGTTGCGCGCGGAGTTCCTGCTCATCATAATAGTCACCCACATAATAATAACTGTCCTCGTAGTCATGATCGACCATACTGCACCCTTTTACGCTTGTTTTATTTGGTTGCACCACGCTATGTAGACGGGTGAAGCGTCATATTTCTTACTGAAAACCACCGGTTGCCTCATTCGCACCAGAAAAAATTGCCTGCAAATCAATCACCCCCGTGAACACACCAAATGCGATCAAACCACCGATAGCCAATACAAGAATCAGCAAAATGACGGTATTCAATAGATTACGCACCCAGAGGAAAATTGTTGTCGTCAGCGATAACGCAGTAACCGCCATAAATAATGCCCGTTCAGGAT
>DAOTXB010000677.1:0-8652 GCA_034435575.1 Anaerolineae bacterium | reverse complement strand
TCTACGCTGGATATTCTCGCCGCAGGTCAACCGCACATTAAAAGCGGTAGTGCTTTGATCGCTGTGGTACAGGCAGGGCGTGGGCGTGTGATTGTGAAGTCCTATCGGTGGCGTAAAGGGAAGTGGACGAGCAGGGCAGAACCAAAACTGCTCAATTGGGATGCGTTGATTGAGACTATTGATGGCGCGGCGGTGATCTCCGGTGAGATTAATGAGAATGGATTCGCCGCGATTGAAGACGCACAGGCAATGGACATCCCGATTATTGTTGCGCCTGCTGTAAATCGTTTGCGACGGGCGGGATTTTTAGCCGAAACCGCCTGGGAAATGCTCAATGCAAGTGACGATCACAGCAAGTTTGATCCGGCATTACTCCTTCCTGTATACGTAAAATCAAATTAATCAACGCTCATGACTTTAACATTGCGTTACATGCGACCAAGTGATATTGCCCGTGTGGTAGACATTGATAAACAATCTTTCCCAACCCCGTGGTCGGCGCGCTCCTATCAATATGAAGTCAAGGAATCGAATTATAGTCATATGCTGGTGTTGGAAGCACTCACCGAGCAACCGGCTACTGGCTGGAGACGGTTAATTCGTGGGTTTAGTAAAAGTGCCAATGGTCAATCAGAATCGCCTCCGATGGAAAGAAAGCGCACGATGGTCGGGTATGGTGGTCTGTGGCATATTATGGAAGAAGCCCACATCAGCACCATTGCCACTGCACCGGAAGCACGTGGACAGGGGTATGGTGAGCTTCTTTTGTCGGCGATGGTTAAGCGCTCAATTACCCTCGGCGCGAGTTATGTGGTGTTAGAAGTGCGGGTGAGTAACCTTGTTGCTAAACGCCTGTATGAAAAATATGCCTTTAGCATTGTCGATACTAAGCGCAATTATTATCGTGATAACGGCGAAGATGCTTATGATATGCGTCTTGACCTAGAAGATTCCGCGACTGTGGCTAGCTTTGAGGTATTGTTCGCACAGGTCAAACAACGTCAACAGTTTATCGATGAATACTCACAGCTTAAACGTAAAAAATAAGCCTAATGATTGACGTGTCACCGGTTGGTGCGGTATAAAGACGGTACAGAATACTAAATATCTGTCCGGTATACACGTACACAGTGAAGGAGCCATTTTATGCGTTCTCCCCCGCGTTAATCCTTAATCCATAACCCGCTTTTAACCAGACCTCGGCGAGCTATGCTTCATAGCTGGCTATTTTTTGATTCCAACCACAACCTATCTGTTTTAATTTTGCGAAACGTCTCGCCTGCTGTGCGAATCCCGCTGTTTCGTTATGTTGCCCCTATTGAAAGGACAATGTCATATGCAATCTTTTTCGTCTTTACGCGCGTTTTTGCGTACGCTTACACGACCATTCCGCATATTAACGGGCTTTATGTTGGTTTTGCTCATAATCGAATTTTTGGATGAGGTTATTTACGGCGCACAAGAAGCCGCCTTACCGCTTATTCAGAGTGACCTCGGGTTGAGCTATGCAGAGATCGGTCTATTGTTTAGTATTCCCGCATTCATCTCAACGTTAATTGAGCCATTTATCGGTATTTTGGGTGATTTACCGGGTAAACGACGGGCGTTGGTGTTGGGTGGTGGTGTGGTCTTGGCGCTGGGACTAGCGTTGTTTGGTTTGGCACCGAGTTTGATTGTGTTGATTATTGTGACTTCGATTAATTATCCTGCATCTGGCGCATTTGTGAGTTTAGCGCAGGCATCATTGATGGATAGTGACCCAAAACGCCATGAGCAAAACATGGCGCGCTGGGGATTTGCTGGATCATTAGGGGTGATTGGCGGTTCAACACTAGTATTTGCGATTACGTCGTTAGATATAAGCTGGCGCGTGATGATGCTTGGATTGGCGTGTATTACCGGAATAGTGGTCGTGATCGCGTGGCGTTATTCGTTTACGTTCAACGGCTCTGACGAAGTGGCGACTGTCACCAATGATGTCGATAATTCACAGGTGGCTGACCTTGAAGACCCACCTTTAACTTTTCGAGAAGCGGTGAAGGGAGCGGTTAATGCGCTCAAACAGCGTGAGGTCTTGCGCTGGTTATTGTTACTGGAATTCTCTGATTTGATGTTAGATGTACTCACCGCTTATCTATCGCTTTTCTTCGTCAATGAGCTGGGATTAAGCGTAGAAACAGGCGCGTTGATCCTGATGGTGATGCGCGTGATCGGCATGGTTGGGGATTTTCTGGTGATTCCCTTGCTGGAGATTATAAGTGGAATTACGTTTTTACGATTTACTGCGGGCTTGCAATTGATTCTGTTTCCGGCGTTTTTGCTGGTGGAGCCGATTGCCCTCAAGTTGATTATATTGAGCGCGAGTCATTTCTTTAGTGCAGGGTGGTATCCGATCATACAGGCGAGACTGTACTCCGCATTACCGGGACGAAGCGGGACGGTTATCACGGTGACGAGCATTTTTGGCATGGTCAGCAGTATGATCCCGCTCATTATCGGCGTGATTGCCAACGAGTTCGGTCTGGTGACTGCGTTATGGGCGATGTTGAGTAGCCCGATAGTAATTCTTATGGGTTTAGTCAGTGTGAAAGCGAAATCGACGTAAGGACAATAGATGTGTCCGCGTCTAATCATTGTGTACACAGAAACTCACATCATCGACTTGATGTGCTAACCAAAGTGGGGAAAATGATATGCCAGAAGCGATCACACTAACGGATGCCGATTTTCAGAGCACATTGAACGATGATATGCCGGTTCTAGTGCTTATCAGCAATGGTGAGGGACTCCGGGGAGAATTTTCAACAGCGTTCAAAAAGGCGCAGGGCGAAACACAAAATATCGTCTTCGCCACAATTAATCCAGACAAAAATCCAAATGCTAAAGTATTCTTCAGCATTGCTAGCAAGCCTGTGCTGGTGGGCTGGTATAACGGCGAAGAAGTTGTGCGTCGCAGTCGTCCATGGGGTACTGATGTGCCGTTGGCGATTGAAATGTTGACTAATGCCTATGATGCATTGCAAATTCCCGCTACTGGCGATGCCGTCGTCACCGTAGCTGATGAAAAAAAAGATGAACAGAAAACCGAAGAAACAACTCAACAAGGAGAGACAACAATGGCTGTTGCCAATGATAAACCTGTAAATGTCAGTGATGCAACCTTCCAGGAAGATGTGATTGATTATGATCTGCCCGTCGTCGTCGATTTCTGGGCAGAGTGGTGTGGACCGTGTCGTGCGGTTGCGCCGACATTCGACAAACTTGCGAAGGAATTCGCTGGTAAGGTACGTGTCGCTAAAGTAAATGTCGATGAAAACCCGGCACTTTCTCAGACATTCCGTATTCAAAGCATCCCGACGATTATGATGCTCAAAGACCGCAACATCGTTTTTAGTCAACCGGGTGCTCTGCAGGAACCAGCTCTACGAGATCTGTTCCAACAACTGGTTGATCTTGAAATTCCTGAAGAAGCCGAGGCAGAAGCAGATACCGAAGCGGAACCGACTGAATAAGCGTTAAATTGTTACACTGTTTATCAATGGCGATGCAGACAATGCGCTGTGTCGCCATTTTGATTCTATGGCGCGATATAACCGATTTCTAGCCGATTATCCAGCACACGAATACCCTCGATATCATAGCCTGTGCCCACCCGCGCTTCTAAAAGGTCTTCGGTTGCGGCGACGATGGCAGAGGGTAGCAGGCTGTAAATGGTATGTATATAGGGTTCGCTTAACGGCATTGCCTCATCTATTGCATCTGGTTCTTGCACATGAAATATCGCCACCTGACTGGATGGCTGAAAATACACAGGCACAATCGCCCGCACACCATCAATATCTACATAAATGTTTGCCAGATCATCGTTAAAAATGACGAGGATGACCTCTATTGAATCAGGCATATGTATTTGTAATGCGTCCAGAAACTCCAGATGCGTAAATGTGTTCAACGCAAATCCTATAGGCGTGATCGTTGGCGTTGGGGTGGGGGTCGGTGTGCTGGTGACGGTGGGTGTTGGTGACGGGATATTGTTTGCGATAATATTCGCGGTGTTCTGGCGCACCTGTGGCAATAGCCCATAGAGCACATCACCCGGGCAAACGGTCCCGCCAGGGCATCCAAAATTGGAACTGTTGCCATCACGATGTCCGGCAATAGTGTTCAGGTTCAGCCCGGAGGGCGCGTGATAACTGATATTTTGCGGTGCAATACCGATGGCGTCCGCCCGCCATGCCAGCAAGTTTTGTAGGCTGTTTAAGGCATTCTGGGATGGACTATTGTTGGAAAATGTGCCGATCATGGCGATGCCCATTGTGTTGGAATTCATACAGCTAAAATGTGCCCCTCGAGAACCGTCACCACCGGCACGCCCCTCATAAATGACACCATTGGCATCGACTAGAAAATTGTAACCAATATCGCCCCATCCAAGTGTGTTGGTGTGATAGTGCCAGATTGAGCGCACACGGGCGGGATGGTCGTTTTCTCCGTTTGGGGTGACGGTATGATGAACGATCAGGTGGGTGACTGGGGTATACACTGGTGACCACTGTGGAGAATTTTGCCCATCAGGACAGCCCCAGTTGGTGCGCGAAATAACATTTTGTGCGGGGACATCCAACCGTGTAATATCGTTGGTAGTTATCGGTGCATCCAACTGTGAGAGAACGGATTGCGAGGTGTTTCCGGGGCTGATGAAGGCGAGTTCTACGGCTTCAATAATCACATCCGTTCGCGTGTTCCAGATGATCTCAAATTGTATAAACCGTGTTTCCGCCGGAAAAGTGATGAGATGCCCGTACATATCGCCGTCTTCTGTCAGATGAAAGTGATCGTGCGCGACCCAATCATCCCATGTTTGGCTATCGACAGAACCGCGCATCCGAATAGTGACCGCACTGGTATCGGTTAATGGTGTGGATAAGCGCCATAAACTGCCGACATCAAGAAATGGTTGTGGGTTTTGTATGGGTACTGCGATGATCTGTGATCGTTGTGCAGATGCAGGGGCGATGTTGTCGGATGTGACAAGGTCAATGCTGACGGTTGCGCCGCGTACATCAGGTGTGATGGCTGTTGGTGTGGCGATGTTTTGCACAGTTTGCACAGGGTTATTGTTCAAAACTTCGACCTGAGTACCTGCCAATTCGTCATTAGCCTGTAGCCCGATGTTGAATAGCATAAATACGCCACACAACAATGCGAGCGTGATTAATCGTCCAAAAATCTGCCGTGTATTCGTTATGAATGCTCCTTATTCCGCAACTAGCCTATGAATACGCATAGTGACGAGATTATTGCGCTTTCAACCATGCTACCTGATAAGGTTCTAACACTAATTGAATTGTGTTTTCCAGACTGGTGTAATCTATCTCGGAGATAATATCTGTCCAGATGCTTCCTTCTACCGGCACATCAATCATGATCGCTTTGTCACTGATGTTATGGATGGCGATGACTTGATGCTCACCATCCGGCGAGGTGCGCTTCACACTAAATAATTCTGGTGCAAGTGTTAACACTTCTTGTTCGCCAATTGGGTGGAAAGCGGGTTCTGCGGTACGTATCTTGATCATTTTTCGATAGGTGCGATATACCTGTGCCCGTAGCGATGTTTTGTCGTTGAGTGTTTCTAAAAGGTCATCTGCATCGAGCTTTTGACGGTTAATGGTGCGATTGTGTCCGGTTTCTTCTACCCCTTCACGCCAGTTACGGGAACCGAATAGACTGTGGAAGTAAATGCCCGGAACACCAACCAGCGCCATAGCCATTGCCTGAGATACGATGAAGCGATTCACGGCGACATCAGGGGTGTTTTCGGTTAATTCTGGTGAGTTGATAGCATCAAAATAGGCAATGTTGAGTTCATAAGGAATTTGCGTGCCATCACTCTGGCTACGATAGGACACCAACCCGCCATTGGCTTGTGTGCGTTCGACCAGATCATCAATTTCTTGCTGGCTTAAGATGCCCGTAGCGGGGCGCATACCGATGCCATCATGCGAGGCAGTGAAGTTGAAATATGCGGTTTTAGCGCCAACGCGTTCTAATTCGCTTGCCCATTGGCTAAGTTTTTGCGCGTTGCCGGTTGTCAGGGTATGCAAGACTAGCGGTGGCAGAGCAAAGTTATACACCATTTGTGCTTCGTTAGTGCCATCGCCGAAGTATGAAATATTCTCTTCATGTGGCACGTTGGTTTCTGTAATCAGGATGACATAGGGCGCGACAAGTTCCATAATATCGCGCATGATCTGAATGATGAGATGTGTCTCCTCCAGATGAATTGAGGGGGTTCCCGGTACTTTCCATAAGAAGGCGATGGCATCCAAACGGATGAAACGAGCACCTTGCTCGATGTAGTAGAGCAGTACACGGATCATATCGAGAAATAAGGCAGGGCTTTCATAATTGAGGTCAACCTGATCGGCGCTGAATGTTGTCCAGACAAGTTTCTCTCCGTCAGTTGTCTCGAAGGGTGTTAATAAGGGCAAAGCGCGAGGGCGCACAACATCTGAAAGATCGGTATTCGGTTCGATGGTGACGAAATAGTCATTGTAAGGGGCTTCTTGCTTCAAAAATGCCTGAAACCAATCACTCTGTACCGAGATGTGGTTAAAGACGGCATCGAACATTAACTGAAAATCTACACTCATGGCTTTGACCTGTGACCAATCACCCATCGTAGGATTCACGGCATAATAATCAATGACCGAAAATCCATCATCTGAGGAATAGGGGTAAAAGGGCAACAGATGAATGGTATTGAGTGTGCCCTTGAGTGTTTCATTGGCAAAATCGTGTAGGGTGGCTAAAGGGACTTCATCATCACGCCGAACTTGATCGCCATAGGTGATTAGAATAGCATCTTCTTCGGTGAGATCAGTTTGTTCTGGTACAGTCAGACTCGCGTCATCGAGCAGGTTAAACAATGTCTCTATAATTGTTTCAGCGCGTTCTTCACCATAGATTCGGAGCAGTTTTGTGGTGATGCGCGCACGTATCGCCTCCTGTGACATAGGGTCTTCCTTTAGTCTGATTAGTCCATACTTCCATTTTCACGTCCCTATTATACGGATTATCAGGCGATGTGCGTATATGTAACCCGCATTTGCACATTTTAGCGTGGATATTCGCTATGCTTTTTCGTATTGATCCTTGGTCGTTGCGTCTAAAGCACCATATCGCCATTCCCCCAAGAATTTGCCGAATTGCTCACCGGCATGCCAGCTCAAATAGCCGGAAACGGGTAACAACAATAAAAATGCCGAAAGTAAATAGTGAACCGGCGGACCGTCTGGATAGTAAACGATGGGCATGCCAGAACTCAACAATAACGCGGTTAAGCTTGTGCCAATAAACCCACCGATGAGCGTGCCATGATTGTCACTGAAAGTGGTTGCAGCGCGATACCAACCATAAGCACCGACGACGATTGTGCAAAGCATTAACAAGGACAGCAGATAAACATTCGGCGTGGACATAATGACGAAGATAAGCGCAAGCAGGAGGCTTATGGTCAGCCCAACGCCCATAAGTGCGCCGAACATCATGGTGAGGTCGATGCGCGCTTTGTGGGGGTTGCGTACTAATTTTGCTTTGTCATTTGTTTCGCCAACCTGTTGCCATTCATCGGCATGCAGTTCGTGGAGCCATGTCGTCCATTTTTCGGCGGTACGTTCGTCAATATCTTCCGCAGTTTCCAGAATGCCACGCGCTTCACGATAACGCTCCTCGCGCACCAATTTATGAAATTGTTTTAGGGGCTTGTTACTCATTACGGCTACTCCGTTTACTGGGTTGCTTAATCTTATCTTAAAGCAAAAGACACGGTTATGACCCTTATTTTTGCGGGGGATTTATGTTCTCAGATATGAAGCCCCGTTTACATCAACAATTGCACCCGTGAGGAAGGCGGTTTGCTCAGCCGCAAGGAACAAGACGGTATAGGCGACTTCCTCTGGTCTGGCAACTCTGCCCAGTGGACTTTGATTACGGATGTTATCACCGTTAGGGCTATTAAGACCTTCTGATGCCATCTCAGTTTCTACCCAGCCGGGGGCAACAGTTGCCACGAAGATGTTGTGGGGTGCTAATGACAACGCCAGCGATTGTCCCATCGCGTTCATACCGGCTTTACTTGCGCCATAAGCCGGGGCGGTTGGCTCTCCACGAAAGGCTCCGCGTGACGAGACATTGACAATACGACCACCACCACGCGCTATCATGCTCTGCGTCGCGCAGTATGCCATATTCGCCGCGCCGATGAGGTTGGTCTGGATTACCTGTGACCATGTTGCTTGCCACTCAGCATAATCAACATCGGTGAGCGGGTGTTCGATGTAAATGCCCGCATTATTCACCAGAATGTCGATGCCTCCGAGTGTGGCGACCACAGCATCAACGGCGGATTTGACGGCTTTGGGATTGCTCACATCCGCACCGACCATCATGTGACCGCTACCGTTTAACGATCTCATCACCTGTTCGGCGGATTCTTGATTGCGATTATAATGCACCGCTACTTGTGCTCCGTGTGACGCAAACATTTCTGCACACACACGTCCAATCCCACGTGATGCCCCTGTAATCAATACGACTTTGCCAGTAAAATCCATTCTGGTTATATCCTTTCCCAAATGTTAAATTTTT
>DAOTXB010000676.1:0-1797 GCA_034435575.1 Anaerolineae bacterium | reverse complement strand
CGGGTTAGGGTGATGCGATGACACAGTGGCAGTGGTTAGAAAAACCGGAAAAATCCTATAGCTGGCTGTTTGCGGTGCGCGTGGTCGTCAAGGCGGTAATCCTGTTCGTGCTGGTGAATGTGGTCTTCGCGCTGGTGAACCCACTCCCGAATTTAGGCGGGCTTTCCTTATATAACACGGTCATCCCCGGACATGAACGCCTGCCCTATGGGGAAAATCCCGCCGAATCCTATAACCTGAGTCTGTTCAACATTCCGGCGATGTTCGCCTCGCACAATGTCGGCACAGGCAAAGATGATAACGAATATCGCGTGTTAGTCGTTGGCGATTCCGCGACGTGGGGCTGGTTGCTGGAAAATGACGAAACGCTCTCCGGTGTGCTCAATGATGAAAACCTGACCACCGACGACGGGCGCGAGATCGTGTTTTACAACATCGGCTATCCGATTATGTCACTCACCAAAGATCTGATTCTGATGGATCATGCCTTGCAATATGAGCCGGATATGGTCGTGTGGCTAATCACATTAGAGTCGATGCCCCGCGATAAACAATTATTTCCACCACTGGTGCAAAACAACCCCGATGCAGTGCGCGAGATGATTAATGCCGTCGGGCTTGACTTAGACCCCAATGATTCGCGATTTGTGGAACCGGATTTCATGGAAAGTACGCTTTATGGTCAACGGCGTTCACTAGCGGATTTACTGCGTTTACAGGTCTATGGCTTCTCATGGGCGGCGACGGGCATCGACCAATATTGGGATGGCTTCGACCCATTAACCCGTGACTTCGGCGAGGATGTAAGCTGGGAAGGCTTCGACGCACCGCAAGATTTCAGCGACGATCAAATGACGCAAGCACTCGCGTTTGATGTGTTGGCAGGTGGGATTGAGCGCGTCCGGCAAACGGATGATAATATTCCGGTGGTGATTGTCAATGAACCCATTTTCATCAGTGACGGCGAAAACAGCGATTTACACTATAACATCTGGTATCCACGCTGGATTTATGACCAATACCGCGCTTTTTTGACGGACGTGGCATCCTTATCGGGCTGGCATTTTGTCGACGCATGGGATACCGTAGCGCCGGAGGCATTTACCGATAGTCCGGTGCATACGACACCGGCGGGGGTGCACCAATTAGCGGAGACGCTTATGCCGGAGTTACTCACCATCGTTAATGCCTCCGAATAGATACGAGAAACATTTTAAACCGTAAACGCATTAGCGATTACATTGTCTAGAGTACGGGCGGAAGGATACACAGATCCTTCCCTACAATAGTATGCTGTGTAGGGTGGCATCGTACCTTCGGAACGTAGGCGTATGCCACCGCAAAAATTATGTTTTATATGCGAATTCTTGATAGTAAAAATTGTAAGGCAAAAAAATTCCTATGAGTTTAAGTATTGGTATTGTTGGCTTGCCCAATGTGGGCAAAAGCACACTCTTTAACGCCCTAACCCGTGAACAATCCGCACAAGCGGAAAATTACCCCTTTTGCACCATCGAACCGAACCGCGCCATTGTGCCCGTGCCCGATGTGCGCGTGGATACACTGCAAAAATTGTTGGAAGTCGAACGGGCGATCAATGTCACGATTGAATTTGTCGATGTGGCGGGGTTGGTGAAAGGCGCGAGTAAAGGCGAGGGGCTTGGCAATCAATTTTTGGGTAACATCCGCGATGTGGATGCGATTTTGCACGTTGTACGCTGTTTTGATGACCCGAACGTGATACACATCAGCGAAAACCCCGACCCTCAAGCTGATATTGAGATCATCAATACTGAA
>DAOTXB010000675.1:0-3059 GCA_034435575.1 Anaerolineae bacterium | reverse complement strand
CTTTGAGCATCATGCGGCGATGAACGCTTCACATTCCGGCGCGATCCTTACTGAAGCCTTTGAAACATACTTTGATTGGAATGTGTACCATCACATTGGATAATCATCAACTAACTGACGTTATGCCGACAATCAGATAGGTGTAATTCGTCACGTATCGAAGCTATGGGATATGATGGCGTAAGTTACAATCCGTACCCCTACGCACATAATAACCCCATCAACCTGACAGACCCGAGTGGACGCTTCCCGTTCTCAGCGATTGGGTTAGGTATGGCGGCAGGTGCCGCCATCGGCGCTGGTATGGACATGGTTGCACAGGTTGCAGATAACCTCGCCAACGGACGCGGTGCCTTTGATTGTTATGACCCCGGTTCAACCTTAAGAGCCGCCGCAGAAGGCGCGTTGATGGGCGGTGCGAGTGCGTTGATTGGCGATGGCGTGGGGGCGTTCGGCGGGAGTTCAGTGTTTGCCGGAATCGTCGCGGAAGGCGCGAACTTTGCCTTCGGTGTCGGTTGGGATATGATGATATATGGTGACAGCTTTGAATCCGCTGTAGTGAACAACCTGCTCGGGGTTGGGATTGGCTTCGGCATTGGCGCGGCGGCGAGTGGCGCGGGGAGAGCGTGGCGTGGTGGTGTGAGCCTGTCGCGTGTTACACGCATGGCTGGAGACACTATCACAAATGCGTTCCAACGGGGCATGGGCTCCGGCATTGGACGCACAGTACGTAATGGACTGGATTCTGCCGCTAATTCGCGGTCAGGACATGCCACGATTGATGCGTTCCTCGCTCCGGCGGGTTCGCTTCCGAGCGCTAATACCCCAAACACACATTCATGCACACGGCGCAACGGCTCTTTCTATTCAAATCGCTCCATTGCTTCCACTCAGCCCACGTTTACGCAGTGCTTTGAGGTGATCGGTCTAGTCATTTTTGTAACCATGTTCTCAATGATATGCTGTTGTTACCAATCAAGCTAAAGTCCTAAAGATGAAGGTGAGACTATTAACTTCGAGCAACCTTTTGGCGGACATATCCGCCAATACCTTTCATATCCGTAATTGACAAACGGATAATAAAGATGCTGATGATGCCCCATAAAATAAAATGCAGGATCATTAAGACATGCAAAATAATGCCAAAAGTAATTGCTGTTTCTTGAGAGATATTGACAAAACCCAGCGCAAACACAACACCTGCTTCAAATGGACCTACACCGGCCATAGTGAAGGGGACAATCGCGCTGAGAGAGGTGGCGACAAGTAGTAAGATAAGTGGCGGTAAGCTAACTGCGGGGAAGGCAATTTCAGGGAGTGCCTGTGCACTTGACCACACCGCAAGAATGGAGGATAGCCAGATAATGCTTGTCCAGAACAACGCCCTACGTAAAGCTTGCCAATTACTCAACGGGGTGATACCTTGAAGTAATTTTTCTAACAAGTTTTCAAGCGCTAGTCTTTGTAAAAATGGCACATAATGATTAAGTTTTTCCAACAGCATATATGCAATATGCGGACGATGGGCAAAACCAAGCAAGATTGTGAACCCTATTAATGCGCCAACCCCAATCACAGCACCAGTGATAACCGTCGCGGTAGAAATAGACAAGAGCGGTAAGATGAATGCCATCAGCAATACAATTGACATCATATCTAACAGGGTTTCTGTGAGAACAGTGGTCAGCACTGTCCAACCAGAAATACTGTTATCGCTACGGGTACTCAAATATAGCCGGACAAGTTCTCCTGCACGAAGAGGGATTGTGGCATTAATCATGTAAACAATACCGATGATGCCAATTGCTTGATGCTTATCAACTTTTTTTCCCAACAATCCACGCCAGCGCATTGCACGAGCGAAAAGCCCAAAACTCCAGAAAACTAGTGGGAACACTAGAACGAGCCAATCAGTAGACTTGACTGTGTCATCTATAAGATCGAAATCGATTCCCTGCAGGGATAGCCATAGGAAAAATGCAGTAACCGCTAGGCTTAAAACGATATTTTGCACATATTTCATAGCAGTGCGTTCACATGCTCCACAATGTATGCTAAATCTGCCTCAGTGAGAAATGGATGTACTGGCAGGCTAAATATTCGTTTCGCCATGACATTGGTGATTGGTAGTTCCTGGCAGGCTAACCCATGACCGCACTGGCAAGCTGTGCCGGGTGTTTTTGTACGGAAGACAGGCTGACATTTCACCGGTAAGGAGTAATAAATGTGTGCGCCAATGCCGTTTTCATTCAGGATTTTAACCATATTGTCACGGTCTGCACCTTCTGGCGCTAGCACCGTATATTGGTGGAAAACATGGCGGGCGTTGTTAGCTGTAATAGGGGGACGAACAGCCGTTAGCCTATCGTTGAGATAGTGGGCATTTGCGATCCGTTTTTCGTTCCAGCTTTCTACACGGTCTACTTGAATACTGCCAATCGCCGCTAGAATATTGGTCATGCGAAAGTTTAGCCCTAACACTTCATGGAAGTAGCGTTGATTCATCCCATGATTACGCACCATACGCGCTGTTGAGGCAAGATTATCTTCATTGGTGACGACCATCCCGCCTTCACCCGTTGTCATGTTTTTGCTCGGGTAAAAGCTAAACCCTGCTATAGTGCCGAGTGTACCCGCACGTTGATTATCAAGTGCTGCACCATGCGCCTGTGCCGCATCTTCGATGATAACCAGATCATGCTTCTCCGCAATTGCTTGTATTGCGCTAATATTTGCCGGATGTCCATAGAGATGCACAGGCATAATTGCGCGTGTTTTAGCTGTAATTGATGCTTCGATTTTTGTGGGGTCAAGGCAAAATGTGTCCGGTTCAATGTCAACAAATACCGGTACAGCGCCGACACTAGTCACACTGGTTGCCGTAGCAATAAATGTAAAAGCGGGGATGATAACCTCATCATCACGCCCTACACCGGCGGACATTAGGGGGACTGTCAGCGCGGTTGTGCCGTTTGTTGGCGCTATTGCGTGTTTCGCACCACAATACTCAGCGAATTTTTCTTCAAATTCCGCGACCCACTTACCTTGTACAAGCTGAC
>DAOTXB010000674.1:0-5916 GCA_034435575.1 Anaerolineae bacterium | reverse complement strand
TAGTTTACTCTGGAGCAAAGGCATCGGCAATGCCCTGCGTGAATGGGATGGATGGGCACACGACTGGCCCTATTGGCATCAAATGATCACAACTTATATCAACGGAAGTGACTAATCCAATCGTCCTTGCCAATATTCGCTTAACATCGTGATAATTCGTTATAATCGCCCAGCTAATAATAGCCTATTGATGAGCGATTGCGCCTACAGCACAAATTGGAGCATAGTTGATGAGTAATGAAACCTTAAAAATTGGTTTGCTGGTTGGGATGGAATGGTCTTGGCCCCCCGCGTTCATTGAGGAGGTCAATAACCGCAATGATGGTGTGATTGCAGAATTCGTCAAGCTAGGTGGCACTGCAACAACATCAGACAATCCATACCGCGTTATCGTTGATCGCATCTCTCATGAAGTCCCCTACTATCGCTCTTATCTTAAACATGCGGCACTTAATGGGGTTAAAGTGGTCAATGATTCATTTATGTGGACAGCAGATGACAAGTTCTTTGAAGCTGGGCTGGCTGAAATGCTGGGTGTCGCCTCTCCCAAGACCGTCGTTTTGCCCAATAAGGAATATGTCGCCGGTATTGACCATGATAAGAGCCTACGCAACCTGATGTTTCCAACAGATTGGGATTGGATTGCTAACGAGGTTGGTGGGTTCCCGCTCATCCTTAAAGATGCACATGGTGGTGGCTGGCGAGATGTCTATGTGTGCAAAAATAAAAAAGAATTGATCGAAAACTACAACAATAGCGGCATGCTCACAATGATTGTGCAAGAATTCATCGAATGGGATGGCTATGCTCGGTGTATGTGCCTTGAACAAAATAACATTTATGTCATGAGCTATGACCCGAATCGTACAGAATGGCGCAAATATGATGATGATCATAACTTCTCACCGGAGATGACTGCCCGCATCATTAAAGATGCAACAACTCTTTGCACCGCGCTCGGCTACGATATGAATACGGTGGAATTCGCCATCCGTGACGGCGTGCCGTATGCGATTGATTTCATGAATCCAGCACCGGATATGGATGTCAATTCACTTGGAGAAAAACACTTCCGCTGGATGGTCGATAGCATGGCTGATATGTGTATTAAAATGGCAAAATCAGATGTCGGTACCCGTGACCGCTATCATTGGGCGACCATGATTGAAGGGAAATAATCGTGATCGGCAAGGCGATTCGCAAGTATCATGACCTGCTCCAAGAAGGCAATACCGCACAACATACGCATGACCTTTTATATAACGACTTGAAAAAGCGTGAACTTTTTTTTGGGGATGTCCCCGTATGTCGGGTACTACGCCCACAATTCTACATCAATGAAGATTGGATATATCTTAAATCACAGACTGAGCTGATCTTACAGGCTTTCAAAAAAGCGCATATCGCCACCATAGAAAGTGGTGATTTACGCGCTCAACTCAGCCTTGATCCCTATGAAGAAGATCTGTTTGTGCTGGACACGGGATTAACTGCCCCATGGTCATCATCACGCTTAGATGCATTTTATAAGCCAGAAGATCGTTATCTACGCTTTGTAGAATACAACGCAGAAACACCCGCAGGCATCGGTTATGGTGACGAACTTGCTGAAGCCTTTTTGAACTTACCGATAATGAAGAAATTTCAAGAATCCTATGCTGTCAATTACAGTACCGGGCAAGATCAATTATTAGACATGATTATTCGCGCCTACCGCGAATGGGGTGGTACAGTTCCAAATCCGCAGATCGCTATTGTCGATTGGCAAGATGTCCCTACCCTGCGCGAACATCGAATAACCGCAAATTACTTCACCAAACACGACTATAAGTGTATCCTTGCAGACCCGCATAATCTTGAGTATCACGACGGGCATTTGTGGCATGATAACTTCCGCATAGACCTCATCTATAAACGGGTGCTCTATAGCGAACTCATAGAACGGATGGGCTTAGAGTCACCACTTATTATGGCAATGAAAGATCGTGCAGTCTTTATGACCAACTCCCCTAGCGCAAAGTTGATGTCCAAAAAGGCGAGCCTTGCCATGCTAAGTGACGAGCAGAACATGCACCTATTCACGACAGAAGAACTTAACGCGATTGAACTTCACATACCGTGGACACGCCGCGTCGCTGATCGTGAAACATACTATCGTGGACAATTGATCGATCTGCTCCCATATTTGCGCGATTACCGTGAAAACTTTGTCATAAAGCCCAACGATGATTATGGAGGGCGTGGTGTTGTTATTGGCTGGCAGACAACAGAAGAAGAATGGGAAGACGCACTTCAAGAAGGATTAACCTTTCCTTATGTGGTACAGGAAAAGGTCACACTCGTTGAACGTGACTTCCCAATGATGATCGATGGTCAATTAGACATTAGTCCACGATTTATCGATGCTAATCCCTACGTTTTCTATGGCACTACGGTTGGTGGGTGCTTAACACGCTTATCTTCCGCCGCGTTGCTTAACGTTACTGCTGGTACGGGATCAGTTGTACCCATGTTTATGATCGACTCGCTAGAAACATAAACTTCCAAATTTTTCAGGGACTATGGTACTAATGCAGGTTGGTAGTTCATTAGGATAGAGTACGAATCCTGCGATATACCATGCCAACATGTCCCGACATCATCTAAACTTGTACTGTTCTTATAGAAATTTGGGGTTATTGTGAGAGTATCAAAATCATCACGTTTTGCTAGCGTGCTCATTATAGTTGTCACTTTGCTATTTTCAGTACAAGTTGCTACAGCAACGCCTGTACCCTCGGTTACACTCAATGTCCCTGCGACCCCATCACTGGGTGAAGCCTTTGATTTCACAGTAACCTTTGACAACGCCGGAACATCCACCGGATATGGTCCGTTCGTAGACCTTGTCTTACCAGCATCGGGGATAGATGGGGATGACGGAATTAGTTTTGTTAATGCAACCTATCTCGGCGAAGTTGTCGAATTTGAACGACGTATTATTCCGGCTAATGGTTGCTTAAATCATC
This sequence comes from Anaerolineae bacterium, assembly GCA_034435575.1. Lineage (GTDB taxonomy): Bacteria > Chloroflexota > Anaerolineae > Aggregatilineales > Phototrophicaceae > JAVJSU01. The sequence goes on along the minus strand of DAOTXB010000674.1, from coordinate 2,908 downwards.
CGTTTCTAGTTGATAGCCTCAATAACCCGTTAGAGGTATGTGGCACACCGGGTGATGAACTTATCGTCCTCACGCTACCTTTTGGTTCATATACACCTAATCAACCGACAGTTCCCGTCACAATTAATGCACAAATCAGCCCGAATGCGGATGCTAGCGCCACACTAAACATCTATGGGCGTGGTGGTTTCCGTTTCGGTTTAGACCCGCTTAACAACCCATGTTGTGACGCGCCAATTGTCTCACCAGTAACACCAAACAGTGGCGGATGGTTAGGCGCACCGGCAACGCCTGTAGTTTTGCGCCCATCAAAAGATTATCTCGGTACTGCTGATGAACCGGAAGCCGGTTTTATTGACACACCGGACGAAGCTGTCACCGGACCCAATGGGAATGGTGGCACAACACCTATTCAATATGAACTTGTCGTTGACGTGGCAAACGGTCAGCAAGTCACCAACGTCAGCATTACTGATTTGCTACCCGCAGGGATGCGATTCGATGAAATTATAAGCATCACACCAGCCGGCTCAACACCGGGTGTAGGCGCAATTGTGCCTAACAATACCAATCTCACCATCACATGGGCGGCACCGATCAATGGTACGCCCGCACCCGACGAAATCCGCGCTGTAATTCAAGTGATGTTTGATAACGTCACAACAAACGGCACGCCACAAGGCATCACCAATCAATTCGATGTAAGTGCAGATTGGCAACCACCCGACCCGCGTGATGCGCTCGCCGCAGTCGGCACAGCAGGGGCACAGAATGCGCCACTTGTGCTGGCACGTGCCTTAGCCATGCAGAAATCATCAGTCGTTGTGGGCGGTGGACCACGAATACCGGGCGCAACCATTCGTTACACCCTTGCTTTTCAGGTATCAGATTATTTTGCTTTCGATAATGTGACGATCAGTGACACGCTCTCTGACGGGCTTGGATTTGTGGCAAATTCAGCCGTTATCACTGTGAATGGCGGTGGTGTAGCGCTAAACAATGCGCCGATTGTACCCGGTGTAATCAATAACCCTGATGGCTCTACAGTGTTAAATTTTGATGTATCCGGTGCGATAGGTGCGCCACTCATCGGCGGTTGCATTGATCCGGTAAACGGCACAGCCAATGCTAATTGCGCGGTTTTCAATGCCAACGCTCTTACACAAGGTACGATCACGTTTGATGTAGACATTGCACAAGCATTTACATCCGTGACACCCGGCGCAACGATCAATATCGATCAGGGAGATCGCTTTCGCAATGGCGCAACCGTAACCGCAGATTCACTTGATCCGTTGACCTTCGCACCACAGGGGTTTAGCGTCACGGATAATGCGCTAGAGACATTCAACTTGGAACGTGGTCTACCGGAAAAGTTCATCTTTGCAGTGAATAATATCATTTGCCCTGCCTGTGCCAATCAAGTTGAGCCAGGCGACATTGTGACGTATCGCATCACTTATGAATCACCAACCAGCGATTTTGAAGACCTGATTTTGACCGACTTCTTACCCGCACCTATCTTTGATGTGAATGATCCGGATGCAAATGGTGTTGCAGGACCTGTATGGAACACCTCACCTATTACCGCACCGGCGATCAACACAGCTCCCCCGCCCGGCGTGATCTGGTATAGCACAACTGATACGTTTAGCGGGCTGTTTCCTGCGGTTATGCCAACGGTCAACTTTAGTGCGCTCAACAACAGCCTGAGTGTGACCTATGGCGACCACGAAGATGCGCTGAACCGCACAAGTACCATTGACCTGTTGTTCTCTGTGGTCGCTACCACCGACCCTTTCGCATCCGGTTTGACGCTCGCCAACCACATCAGCGCTAGCGAAGGCTCCACCAACGCGGGACCAGCAAGCGGTAACGCAATCGCCGCATTGAACGCCTCGCAACCATTATTGACCATGCGTAAAGGTGCGATTTCAACCGATAACCCGAACACCAACTTCATCCCACCCATCACAGGACCCGTCCCATTTGATCCACCCGGAACCGGTGGTGTGCCGTGGACGGGTGTGATTAGCTCCAACGGGCTGAATGGGGCAGACATCAACAGCGACCTTGAGGGCTTAGACCCCGGCGATACGGTGACCTTCGCCATTGTGATTGAGAACGTGGGCGGAGGCGCGGCGTTTGATGTGATCGTAAACGATGTCATTCCACCGGGTTATGTGATCCCACCCGGAGGCATCAACCTAAATATCAACAACGGGGACGGTACAGCAATTGGCTTTGTCGGAAACCCAAATGACCTGTTCAACGGAGGTCTAGAATTGGTTGATCCGGGAACGGGCGTATGCCAGCAATTTACACCCAATACAGGCGAGAATATCGTCGTTATCACCTATGAACTGACCGTTGATGGCAGTGTGATTGTACCGTCTGCGTTGCGGAACACAGCCAACATCACACAATACAGCAATCAGGACGGCATCGGACAAACGGCGAACCATGTGGATAACCGAGAATTGGGCGCATTCAGCGATACAGCGGACGCGATTGTGGGCTTATTGGCAGATTTGAACGCACAATCAGGCGAGGACTTCATCGCGGCGCTGGGTGTGGAGACACTGCCTGCAACGGGCGATTCTCCCTTGAGCAGATGGCGTTTAGCCGTGTTCGCATTGCTGGGGATGTTGATATTGTGGATGGGCTATAGGGGCGTAAAAACGGTTCAGGTCAACCTATAAGCCGCATTCTGTCCCTCATCGCTGATGAGGTGGCGATCATCTATCTAGCGCAGGGATTGCTCCGTGCGTCATGCGGCATACCCGACGCTTTTGGCGGAACGAGCCGTTCCAATGCGCCTGCTTTGCCTTGCTCCCGGTGGGGTTTACCTAGCCACGCCCATCACTGACCGCGCTGGTGGTCTCTTACACCACCGTTTCACCCTCAC
>DAOTXB010000673.1:0-8128 GCA_034435575.1 Anaerolineae bacterium | reverse complement strand
AGAATTCTCATTAACGCATTGTTTCTTTAATTTTACTAACAATAGTATATGCAAACTTCGGAAACAAAATAGTTCTTAAAATTACACGCCACTGGCGCTTAAAATTCGGATACCTCGTTGGTGCAAAAGGCATAGCCAATATAGACCGTCCGAAATAGACTCTCGCAGTATGATAATATTTTGGTAAACAAATCGTTCCAGCAATATAATAAGCATTACATAATGCTTCATGTTTTACTTTTTGAACTGTAATGGATAAATTAGGCTTCTGAAAATATTCTTTAACGACATCCACATGCTCCTGTGCCATGTCAGGATTAGCATAAGCGATTGTTGCTCCTTCAGAATGAGAACGCCAAGAAGCGAGTGTTTGAGGAAGGCGCTTTAATTTTCCTCTTAACCCAACCTTGAGCCAGAATTCATAATCTCCTACATAACGCCATTTTCCCTCCCTACGAATACCCACATCTACCACAGCACGGCGAAACACTGCCCCGGGCCCTAGAGGGCAATGATGATAACGCAACATATTTTCGTATGCATACTCTAGCACTGTAATTTCTTCGATAATGTTTGAGGCATTATCAATCATGACCCAATCTGGATAAGTTGCCCAAACATCAGGGTTTTCTTGCAAAAATTCAACTGATTTCGTAATCAGATCGGGCAAAATAGGATCATCAGAATTCACAATCAATATGAACTCACCCTGTGCCATTTCCAAACCTTTATTAACTGTTCGTGATTCGCCCATATTTGCATGACTGGACCATTGTAAACGTGGGTCATCATACGATTCGAGTAATTCTACTGTATCGTCTTGGGAACCGTCATCCAGAACAATATATTCAAAATTGGGGTAATCCTGAGCTAATACGCTTTCAATAGTCTCGGCAAGATAAGTATCAGCTCTATTGTATGTTGGTGTGATGACCGTCACAAGCGGATTATTTTGGGACATAAAACAGATTATTATATTCTATAAATAAGCGTTCTCATCGCAGAAATATGATAATCAACGATAACACACTGTAACTGATTTAACCTTGAAAAAGAAGATAGAATGCAAAGTTAATAGATGACGGCAGAATAGTCATATTAGAGAAGAACAGGAATATGTCCAATATTTTGATGATTTCTCTTTGAAATAGCGCACAATAAAGGTCGAAGCTATTTCAAGATATATTGAGAATTCTTGTTGTTACATTACATACGATTTAGAATAACACCAACAATTTTTGATCTCAAATGCTCAAACTGTTCGATTATAGAGTTCATATCGCGAATACTAGTTGTTGCATACGATACAATCATTATGATACCTGTATCAGAAGAAGCCGCAATACTAAAGCTATCAGATGTCTTTTTGCTTGGTGGCGTATCAATCAAAATAATGTCGTAATCATAGAGTTCAGATACGTTGTCACGAAAAGTGGCAAACCGATCAAAGCTCAAGATCTGTGGTGATACCGGAACACCTTCTATACCACTTGTAATAACATGTAAGTTTTTAATGCCCGTATCTTGAATGATTTTGCGGATCATATCTTGGTAATTTTCGTCATTGGTATAATTCGCAGAGAATGCTTCAGTAAGACCATGAGTATTATCCATATCAAAAATCGTGTGCAACTTAGGCTGGCGCAGATTAGCGTCAATGAGCAAAACTTTCTGTCCAGAAGATGCCATAACTGCGGCAAGATTCACAACATTGAAAGTACGTCCTTCGCTAGAATTCGGACTTGCAATCAAATAAACGCGCGACTTATCGGACGCTTTCTCATCTGCCCCAAACACCAACTTTGTTTGAATAACTCGATAATCCTCAATAATTGGCAATGACTCGATTGAGCCTTCTCTTAAGTATTCACTCTGTTTAGCACTCGATTGTGAACTTTTTTGAATATGACCAAGTATAGGAAGTTTCAGATGCTTTTTGACCTCAGTTGCAGTACGAATATTATCGTCAAAATACTCAAGGTACAGTAACAACATTGCAGTTGTACCACCTACACCAATAAACGCGGCAACGATTCCTACCAAAAGCGGGTTAATCCCAACCGAACCACGAGGAGGCACCGCTTCTTCTACAATTTCTAAACGTCCCACGCGATTCGCCAAGCCGATGTAAGTATCTGATGTTTGTGCGACTACTCCTCGCGATGTATTTAGTCGATCAACCAATTCTGCATATTGTATGCGTAACTGCTCAATAACATCATCATCTTGACCATTCTCTTCTGCATTATTCAATTGCTCAAGTAAATCAGCAGATTGAGCTCGTGTTACAGTATTTTGAGACTCAAGGTCTTCAAGTTGAAGGCGCAAGCTATCCATTTGTTGCAATTCAGCATCTGTAAGACTAGAGGGGCTTTCCGCAATCAAATTACGGGCAACTTCGTTAGCTATTGACGCAGAAAGTTCAGGATCATTGGTTGTTGCCCGAATAGAGAGAATAGGCGTATCTACAATAATACGAGTGCTAATGCGTCGGCGTAATGAAGCAACAGACATATCAAGTTCAAGATTTTCTATAGTGGTCATCAGCACTGATGTTGTTCGAGCAAACTCTGCGTAAGTTGGAACGATCAATAATGCAGTTTGTACATCTGTACGATCAGGATTAGGATCAAGCGCATTACCAATAAATACTTGTGCTTCAGCACGGTAACTGGCATCTTGTCGGTCAAAAAATATATATCCAACACCACCTAGGAGCGTCGCCACAATAATGACAATCCAAAAGCGTCTCAAAACATATACAACATATTTCATCAAATCGGGGCTAAGCACTTATTTCTCTCCGTCAGATTATCAAATGGGTTGACACAATTCGCAAAAACCCTATGAATAGTCTTCTTTTGTTGGTGTATACACGCATATCATTCTAAACCTTATATCAACATATTGCATGTGTTTGTTGAACTACTTTCGAATTTTTTCATAAGTCCTGTAGAACAATCATCGAGATATCTACAATGTACATCGTTTATGAATCCAGTAAATAAATAAATAAATTTTCGTGAAAAACACAAAAATCGCGACAACATTTTTATGAATATGTTATTCTTAAGCTTATTCTATTTAATTTTGTATAAATTACTCACTTACAGTCGCGAAACTCCATCATCGAAGTCAGTATTCATCACAAATCTAACGCCATCTACAACACCAATGGGCTAATACCATGGATAATAATGTGACTTTCAATCCCTATCCCAAAATAGCTGGAAAAAATAGATTCAGCAATTTTATAAGCAAAAATCGACAATTAGTCGAAAAATTAATATCAGCTATCGGAGATCAAGCAGTATTTGCAGGTGGTAATTTCATTATCAATGTAGCCCTTGCGAGATGGATGTCTATTGAAGAGTATGGCACATTTGTTCTCGCATATTCTTGGTTTCTGCTTTTCTTAAGCTACTATGATGCTGTTATCGCTGAGCCAATGGGTGTATATGGTGCCGGTAAATATGAAGCTCATTTCTCAACTTATATTGGCTACCTATACTATATCCACAGCGTATTTACATTTCTGGCATTCGTTATCACAGTAGGTATCTCGATACTAGTATCTCGATATGATTCCATATCTATGGGACATGCAATGCTTGGTGTCGCAATTGCACTACCGTTCATTACACTACGTTGGATTACACGACGACCTTTTTATGTGTTATCTCAACCAATTTGGTCTGCAATAGGTGGTGTTATCTATATATTAGTTACCGTTTCATTAGTTCTTGGTCTACATTATATTGATGTAGTGAATACAAATTCTTTTTCAGTTTGTCCTGCTCTACTTAGCGTTTCAGAATCATTATGCCTATCCCTCAACACTTCTAGCCTTCTGACACCCTTCTCTGTAATAATTCTTATGTCGATAGGATCTCTAGTTAGTAGTGGAATTCTTATTGTTTTTGTTTTGCGACCAACTTGGAGATCTCAGAATAAGAATTTCAAAATTATTAACGTTGTTAAAGATCATATGAGCTATGGTAAATGGTCTGGTTTAAATCGTTTTTTGATCTGGTTCATGGTCAACATATACTATGTTGTTTTACCGTTAACAGCGAGTCTTGCCGCTACAGGGGCACTTAAAGCCCTTATGAATCTTATTATGCCTGTTCACTTGGCGACTGCCGCCGTTACCGCATTGCTAACTCCAATTTTTGTACGTGCCTACAAGAAAAATGGGAAAGCTGGAGTTACTAAGGATTTAAAGCGTTATATTGTGATCATCTCTATGATTTGCGTGCCATATTTCTTTATAATGATATTTTTTGGAAAACAAGTTATGACCTTACTATATGATGGGCAGTTTGATGATATTGTGACCCTTCCAAATCTGATATTAATGGGACTTCTGCCTGTTCTTACAGCAATCACGCGCACCTTTGATTCGGCAATATTGGCAATGGGTGGAGTCAAGAAGGTTTTCCTATCAAAACTTATACCTGGTGCAATTACGATTTTTATCGGGATGCCTTTACTTGTTCAATATGGTTTACTGGGTGCCAATATTTCTGCATTACTTTCCGCAATAGCAGGTATATTTGTCCTGATATATTACTATAAGAACTTCTCTCAAATCGTTCAAAATCCAGAATAAGTCTAAAATGCGAAGATCTCCTAGACTGTAATATCTGTACTGCACCCCAAAAGTTGGACACAGAAAAAAGTGACGTAAACTGTGCAACAAATCTGTCCTTGCCCCTTAAACGGCTCTGGTGCATATTTCGTGCTGTTGCGAGACAATCGGTGCTTTAACCCCAAGCAAGGGAATAAGCAATGGTGGGCTATCAGTTAGAAATACCCGGATATGTCGTGAGATCGATGCAAAGTGATGCATTTGTCGTTCATGTGTGTGCAGAAACCCAGTCGAAATCAGCAACCTGCCCATCATGTGGGGTCGATTCCAAACGCGTTCACAGTTACTATGAGCGTATGCTACTGGATCTCCCTTTGGGTGAAAAATCAGTCAAAATCTGCGTCCGTGTTAAACGATTCCACTACCAACAAGTGACTTGCAAACGTCATACCTTTGCCGAAACACTGGCAGATCTTGCAGAGCGATATGCTCGGCGAACACAACGTGTGGCAAGGATTGTTTAGCATATCGGGCAGGTGGTAGGCGGTCGTGCTGGGGCGCGACTAGCGCACAAGTTGCGAATTCCTGTATCACGTCACCAGATCATTCGACACCTTCGCTATGCTTACGCTGCCATCACTACACCCGTGCGTATACTTGGCGTGGATGATTGGGCAAAGAAGCGAGGTCAGCACTACGGCAGGGTAATCGCTTCAAACTGCTCTTGGTTTTCGCCCTTCAAGCGCAAAAGGGGGAAAATATACGCTAAGCAGAAATTAACTGAAAAGGTTCCTTTTTACGTACCTGTTCAGAGGGTAAATGTGAGTGAAATTAAGCGTGTGTTCTACAGCAGTGCCGGAACCGTCTGCCCGTGCCGCTGAGCCTGCATCGCGTCATAGAGATAGCGCATCAGGTCAACGCGCTGTTGCCGAGCCGTAGCGACCACCGTCAGGATGCGCTCGACAAAGCGGCTGCCATCCTGGGAGGCAGTACCGTAGCTGAGTTTGCGGTAGATCACACCATGTCGCAGCGCCCGCTCAACAGCATTGTTGGTGGGCTCGACGCCCTGGTATCGCGTGAAAGTCCACAGAATTGGCCACACACGTAGCAGTTGGCGGCAGGTGCCAGCGGTCTGGTCGTGGGGCAAACACGCGCCAACCTCTAGCCAGCGTCGGATGTTCGCCTGATGCTGCGGCAGCTCGTCCAGAAAATCCGCTCGACTCAAGTGGCCGCGCTTGACCTCACGCCAGCGATGCAGCAGATAGTCCGCGTGGATTTCCAGCATACCGCCGACCTGAGCTGACGGTCCGTCGCGCAGTCGAAAGCGCTTAAAAGCCCGCAGCAGATGTGCCCAGCAGGTTTGGTGACGCTGCGGATCAAGACGGTTGTAGGCGCTGAAACGATCTGAGGTGCTGGTGGCATCGGGATCGTCGCCCAACAGTGCTTCAGCAGTGGAACGCTTGCGGTTGGGGCTGATGTGAAACAACGTCGCTTCCGGGCTAACCACACTCCACAGCCAGGTTCGCTGCCAGTCCTCACGCCACGGCGTTTCGTCGATGTTGCGGCTGGCTGCTGTTTTGACATGGGCAGCGACCGCCTTATACGGCTCAGCTAGACTGTAGCTCACTTCCTGCTGGCGCGCTACAACCGTGCCAACCGAAATGTCGATTCCGTATAGTGTCTTTAGCACACGCTTCACGCCGCGCTTGCTCAGCCGTTCCTGACCGATCAGCATCCCCACCAGCGCCGTCAGGCGGGGTCCGAACTGGCTACCGCTCACCTCTGCTGGCAGATGACCGCGTGTCGTCTTTCCACAGTTGCAGCGTAAGGTGTGAATCTGGTGCTCAGTGATCTGCGCTGTCACCGGCGGGATTTCCGTCACCTGCCAGCGATAGGGCGCTGCGTCTTCTCCCGCGAGTGCTTCACCACAGTGGCGACACGACTCGGGTTTGTGCACATGAAACTCGCTTACCTGATCGGGTGGCTTCGGCTTGCGATGGCTCCCTTTGTGTCCGGGTTGCGCGCCGCGTTTCTTGCCACTCGGCAATTTGCCCTTCTTCTCGCGCTCGCGGCGCGGTTTGTCGCTCGCGGGCGGTTTGGAGGAGGTCTCTGAGTTCAGGTTGAGCTGTTCCTTAATTTTCCCCAACTCCGCATGGAGCGTTCCCAGCGCTACACGCACGGCTGGTGGCGTCTGTTGCCAGTCTTCCGCGGAGATGCCGAGGTCATTGGGGGAGAAGTTATTGTCGCTCATGTACCAACTTTAACCATTAATTTCTGGTTTTGCCACCGGCTGAACAGGTACAATCCTAGAACCTGATAGTTGGGGTTGAAGTAGTGATAAGCATTGCCTGGCGATGATACCGGAATAGCCTTTTCTGCCATGTCACGTACCGCTGCTTCCAGGGCGGTTTCCGGCGCGAAATTGGGCGGTGGATACCCAACATCCCCCAATCCGCTAACTTGGTTCAGCAGATGCCGGATGGTCATATCCTCAAAGCCGAACCATGGAAGATACACCTGAACAAATTCATCCAGTGCCATATGCCCTGCCTCCACCTGCTGCATCACAGCAATAGCCGTAAACGACTTGCTGATCGATGCCACCGGTAGCGGCGTATTGGCCGTGAGGTCGCCAAAACCACCCGCATAGATGATCCCGTTTCGATCCACAACAACCGCCGCCAATCCAGTTAAGCGATGCCGCTCAACCTGTTGGTTAAAAAACGTGTCGAGCGCTTCAGTCAGGGTGGTATCCTGGGCCATCACGGGAACAGCCGACAAGACCATAAAAAACGCTAAAACTAGCAGGAATGGTTGGCAATTACTCAACAGTTTCACAGACACCCCACGCGTGAGATACCTGTGCGTCCGTCTCCAGTCTGTTTGCTTGATCGTTTGAACGGCATCCGACATGGCAAAATCTCCTATGATTGCCAAAAGTGATTGGGCTAGCAGGCTAACTCTTGTCGTTAGCCTACCAGCTGTTTGCTATGCGACCGTGACGCGTTCCAGCAGCCAGGATTGAATGAGGGACATCAGTTCCGGCGTAAAACTTGGCTCCAGCGATTTATATTCCGTCGGCGCACCCGTTTCGACGTTGGGTTGGAAAAGGTGATTGGTGTTTTCCAGCGTGATCACCGTGTAATCCATGGTGGCACCGTTTTCAAGGGCTTCGGTAAACGGCTCAAGATTTTGGGCAACGGTAATCTGTGTATCCAGTTCGGCGAAAATCACCAGGACAGGTTCCTCGATAAGTTGCCAGTCCTCAGCGGGGTTGTAGGTCAGGAAGAATCGGAACCAGTTTTTGGCAAAGACCTCCTGTTGTTCAATCATTTCATCCAGGGTGGCCTCGTCTGGTTGCAGTATTTTCGGGTACGTTGCAATATACTCGCGGGTGTAGGCTTCCAGCCCGGCCCAATCTTCCGCCAGTACCATATCCCATTCCATAATTCCGATTGCCAGGGCCTCGTCAATCTCCGCTTGTGTGGCTCCGTCAGCGGCGGCACCAGCTACTGTTTGTTCCACCAGGACATCGTA
>DAOTXB010000672.1:0-7512 GCA_034435575.1 Anaerolineae bacterium | reverse complement strand
TGATGGATGAAGTCATCACCCATTATGACCGTCTTATCATCGCGAACAAAGCAGAAGCTCTGCTGGCATAAGATCGTCTTCATCCGGCGTTGTGTTTGTCGCTAATTTGTTGCCGCCGCCGGATGATAAAAATCGGCGGGAAGGCGGGAATTGAGGGAAGAACATGGCGAGAACGGTGGCGAGTAAAGCGTTTTTGTTGCCGATTTGTTGCCGGAGGCTGAACCCTTCCGGCAAGAAAGCCAACCTCAAGCGGGCTAGCAAGTCGATAATTTCCCTCTTTTTGATGGGCGTATCATAGCAGATATGTATGCCATTAGGTGAACATTTACGTTAGGGTTTGCAAATGTGGAATAGAAACGACCCAAAAGCAAACGCGCCCTGATTGATGTTTACATCGTAGCAAAAATCAGGGGGTGCAAGTCAAGACTTTTGGGTATGTAAATAGGACTTTTCAGACCTCATAATGTAGCCAAAATCTATTAGTGACCATATACCTTGCCATTCGATCATGGAACGTAACCCTGTTCTCTAAGTTCAGCTAGAGATGGAATGGGGAAGCATTGTTGTGGGTTCGACATAAAGAAATCAACAAATTCAGTCACCGTAACATTAGCCATGCGCTGAATATCCCACCATGGTCTTATTTCTCTCTCGTCATGTAAATCGGGTTGACGGTTCTCTACGAGAGGGATTTTGTCTTCACTCTGTAACCAAATGTCAATCTGGTTCAAATCGACAATTTCGGGGTGAAGACATATGGATAATGGTTCTTCACCATTGATAATTTGACTATCAGCATAAGTAGCGCTGTACCGAAACATGAACCCCTGTTCATTGTACGGCATTACAAGTGCAAAACGTGTAGGCGGCCCGGCGATAAGCACGAAAATACTATCAGGCTCACCATATGTTCTAAAAACATCAGGCAAATTGTAAGGTGTTTCGGAAAACCATTCATGTACACTGGAAATTCCTACGGTGATAGATGACAGTTGTTCGTCTTCAGCTAGCAAGTTAATGCTGAATAGACCAGCAGGTTCAAAAAACAGTGATATACCGATCCCGCCAGTTTCATGCGGACGAATTTGTACTTTTGACCCATCAGCGTCAAATTGATTTACAAATTCTTCTATTGCTTCAGTATTCGATTGATGCGGATAGAGGCTACCAAAGCATGGCAATAAACAATCTTCATTCGGCAATAATAAGTTGTCTATCTGTGATATGAGGGCTTCTTGTGATGTGGAAACTGAACTTGGAGTCGGTGGAGGTTCGGTAATTTCACCAACACTGTCTCTCCAATTCCTAAATAACCCACAGCCAGACAAAAATGCTAGAGATATAACACAGAATAATTGTGTTAGCTTCATTTGTTCAGTCCTTGCTATTTGTCTTTCTACAATAATAATCTAAGAAAGCGCATGTATGTCACATACGCTTTCCCTTTGCCTTGCTGGTAGAAGTGGAGCACCATCGAAATTCCTTAGAACAGAGGCAATTGGATAATGAGAAGTTAGAGCATCAACCAAACCATCTAGACTCGTAGTGTCGTCAACTGTACAAGTATCATTGACATTCCCCGGTGTCCCAAATGTCGCTTCGCGTATAGCTGTTACAGCATCATTATTTTGAACGCTTCCTATCGCCGATTGCAAGAATTCACAGTCAGTATCGTTTTCAGCACCTGCACATGGGAATAACCCGCTTGGGTCAGTTTATGACAGGATTTCCTTCAACCCACGAGTAGCCATTGAGACTCATCGGGCGATTGCTGATGCCCTCAAAGGGGTCAAGGCTCGGGAAGATACCCATGCTCGGATCATAGTAGCGGGCGCGGAGATAGAGCAAGTCGATAATCTCCCTGCATAATTAGCGTGTATAGCATAGCAGACAAATGTAGATTCTGTTTGCATAGATAGGCATCCTTCGCTACACGCCAATGTCTTATTAAGCGATCACTTGTTTCTGCCACAGTATATACAATAAACTTATGTCACCAATGTGGGAAATTGAACCGCTTGTACAGGTGATGAACCTAAACTATATATGAATTGGAGGGATTTGTCGTGAATTCACTTCGCAGACTATTCGGATACCGCTCTCCTTCACCTTATCATAAATTGAAAATGGGTAAAATCACGGAGTATTCAATCATCATTGATGAGCATGAGCGCGCATGGTTTGAACGGCGCGGTTGGATAGAAGCACCAGGTCTTTTTGGTTGGGGGTATCGTCCAAAAGAAGGGCAAATTGTTATGATCTCGCGCCCACTGACATTATCAGGAATAATCCCCGAAAGCCTCATCGGTCAGAAGATAATAGCATTTGCAACGAATTATGGGTCTTATGGGATGGGTGGACCCAGTTTTATGGGTATCACGCTAGATAATCAACCAACAGAAAATAAAGTGCTCATTTATGCAGTGTGGAATTCTGGTGAGTATATCATATTAGACGATCGTATTGTGCTGTGTCATGCTCGCTATTACGATAAGCATCGCCCATGGTTCTCATTTTGGGCAGACGAAGACATACCGAATTGGGATGATTTATCACCTATCATAATTGGCGCAGAGATTACGAATATTGATGTCTTACCAGATAAACTGACACTTATACTCACCAAAAACGATCAGGAACATCTGATGGAATTTGTTCGGAATGATCCTAGACTATGTAAAATGGGTAATGGCGAACCACGCGTAAATGCATTCAATTCAGGTGTCATTAGTGAGTACATATTATTTCAACATCCTAACGCTGTGCTTTGGACATAATTAGTCTACAAATCCGTGTAGAAGCCGAACTCCAATAAATCCAGTAGGATACAATACATGATAAACAAATTACGCAGACTATGGGGATACCGTCCTCCTTCTCCCTATCGTAAGTTGAAAATGGGTGGGATCGCGGAGTATTCAATCATCATTGATGAGCATGAGCGGGAATGGTTTGAAATGCGCGGTTGGATCGAAGCGCCCGGTTTTTTTGGTTGGGGGTATCGTCCAAAAGAAGGGCAAACTGTTATGATCTCACGCCCATTGACATTATCAGGAATAATTCCCGAAAGCCTCATCGGTCAGAAGATAACAGGCTGTTCGATGCATGCTGGTCAAGGCATCACATTGGATAAACAGCCGATAGAAAATAAAGTTTTAGTATATTCTCCTTTATCTGCGTGGCATTACATTCTTTTTGATAATCGTGAAATAAAGTGCGATCCCACACACTATAATGAGCGTCGTCCATGGGTTTCCAACTGGGCTGACGAAGACACGCCACGTTGGGATGATTTATCGTCTTTCATAATTGGCGCAGAGATTATAAATATTGATGTCATGCCGAAGAAACTGACACTGACACTCACTAAAAATAATGAGGAACATCTGATGGAATTTGTTCAGAATGATCCTAGACTATGTAAATTACATAATGGTAAAGATTTACCAGATGCGTTCGAGGCTGGTGAAATTAGCGAATACATCTTATTTAAACATCCACATGCTAGATTTTGGACATAATTGTGTCTTATCGAGTACGCTTGATGCTGAACACTTCCGGCAAGACAATACAAACCCTGTCGAGCTTCGGTGAGGTTGGTGTCAAGAACAGCAATTCTATGAAAATTAAGTGCTTTTTCCCAATAAACTCAATCCATTAAACTTTTGCGTGATGATACCTTTTTCTACCAGCAGTTTTTCGGTTTGATTGCTTGATTTCTCAGTTATCCATGTCAAGGATTGTGCCACAAAAGGGTCGTCGGATTCATATTGACTACGCCAAAGTAGATGTTTCCAGAACCACTCGAACCGAAATGCTTTGGCGTTAGGCGCATCCCATTCTAAAGGCTCTCGGGTAGTTCGATGTGTCAATTGGCATCCGATTCCATGTAAGCGATATGCCCAATCATGCTTCCAAAATCCTTGATAAAGCGCTTCGGGCGATTGTGTTTTTCCTTCTTGTTCTTCGACCCGTGCGATGTATGGCGCTAAGTCTATAGGTGGAACATCAGCATCTTCCATCAGCAATAGTTTAGGACGTATGTCAAGTATTGCTAGAACGACTAACCGTTGTCTTTCCAAAAAGTAAACTATTAAGTTCTGAAATGTGTGGATTATATGGGTGTGATTTATAGGATGGAATGAACTATCCATTCACATTGCCTTTCGCTTATGTCCACATTTTGTTGATGCTTTTGGCTATTTACACACTACTACCGATAATAAATCAACTCACGCGCCATAATCGTGAGAGCATTACGCGCCATTTTTCAGCACAATATAGAGCGAATCATCCGTTTCCATTTCGGTGTATCTTGCGATTTTTACGATTTCATATTGTGGTTGGACGATCTCTCGGAGTTGCTCGTCCGTGTAGTACGAAAAGTGTAGACCGTGCATCTCCTCATCACCTTCACCATGCCAGAACGAATGTAGCGCGACCCCGCCGGGCTTTAGCACGCTTTTCTGTGCCTGCAATGATTGCGCCAATTCGTCGCGGGTGAGGTGGTATAACACCTTGTTAGAATAGATGGCATCAAACTGTCGCTCTGTTTTCATTGTGACCGCATCAAGCTGAATAACATCCGCCTTTGGATGACTCGCAAGAAAACGCTCAACAAAAACAGAGGATGAATCAGACCCCGTCACCTTGAAATGTTGACTCAGGAGCAGATAATCCTTACCGGGTCCCATGCCAAGCTCCAACACGCTAGCATCATCGACCAAATTTTGGCGCAGGATATCAATCAACATTGCGCCATCATACCCGTCTGCCATTTCTATGTACTGTTCAACATTTTTCTTATCATCATAATAGCTCATATCAGGTCATCCTTCTCTGTCGGGCTAGTATGTCGACTCTAAGTATATTATCGATCACTGTCGTTGCCTATCATTTTCATCGCTTGTCAGCGCTCCACGCCGGATGATATGATTTCAAGAGGTACATAACACAAATATGATTCATCTCTTATTATGATCGCCAGAAATTAAACACTTATGCCTGAACTCAAAAAATGCTTGATTGCTAATCGTGGTGAAATTGCGGTGCGGATAATCCGTGCCTGTAAAGAAGTGGGGATCGCCACGGTTGCCGTGTATTCAGAGGCGGATGCCCGCGCTAAACATGTACGCCTCGCCGATGTCGCCGTCCCGATTGGTGAAGCCAGCCCAACCGCGAGTTACCTCAACATCGCACAATTGATCGCCGTGGCACAGGATACAAATTGCGATTGTGTGCATCCGGGTTACGGGTTTTTATCCGAATCCGAGGCGTTTGCCCGTGCGGTGATGGATGCGGGTCGGGTGTGGGTGGGACCTGCGCCGGAAACGATTGCGCTGATGGGAGTCAAAACTGAAGCCCGCGCCCGTATGCAAAATGCTGGTGTGCCCCTTGTGCCCGGTTTTCAGCCAGATAATGCCGATACTGTGACCGACGATGACTTTATCTCCGCGGCAGAAACGATTGGCTACCCGTTAATGGTCAAAGCGGCAGGGGGCGGTGGCGGAAAAGGCATTCGTGTGGTCGATGATCCCTCTACACTCAAGGACGCGCTTGCCTCAGCCCGGCGAGAAGCCCAGAATGCGTTCGGCGATGCACGGGTGTTCCTTGAAAAGTACATCGAACATGCCCGCCATATCGAAGTGCAGATCATCGCGGATACACATGGCAACACCTTACATCTGTATGAGCGTGAATGTAGCACCCAGCGCAGACATCAAAAGATTATCGAGGAGTCACCCTCGCCCTTGCTGGATGATGCAACACGACGCGCCATCTGTGACTCAGCAGTGACGGCGGCGGAGGCGGTGGGGTATGTCAACGCGGGCACGGTGGAATTTATCGCCACACCTGCGGGAGACTTTTACTTTTTGGAGATGAACACCCGCTTACAGGTCGAGCATCCGGTGACAGAGATGGTCACGGGGGTGGATCTGGTACAGGCGCAATTTGCTGTGGCAGGGGGGCAGGCTTTGCCGTTCACACAGGCGGAAATCGCCCAACACGGGCACGCCATTGAATGTCGGATTTATGCGGAAGATGCTCATAACAACTTTTTACCGGCTATCGGCACGGTACATCGCTTTTCTCCGCCGGAAGGTGCAGGGATTCGGATGGACAGTGGTCTGCAATCTGGCGACGACATCACCATTCATTACGATCCGATGATTGGCAAGCTGATTACCCATGGGCGCACCCGTGATGATGCGATCAACCGCATGCGCTATGCCTTACAAGCGATGGTGTTGCTGGGTACGACGACGAATGTGGACTTTCTGCTGGCGTTGTTAGAGACTGACGCGTTCTTAAATGGCACGGTGGACACGGGCTTTGTGGATGCTCACCTGCACAGCTTGTTACCGGATGCGTCGGAATTGCCGGATGTGGCGTTGCTCGCCGCCGCTTTGCATGATCTGCATATGCAGAATACGACCACACGGGCGATTGTGGGTGATAGTGACGGTGATGTGTATAGTCCATGGGCGCGGACGGACACTTTTCGTCTCTAATTATTAGAGCTGATCTTGTAATTTTAATAATGTGAAATTATTTACGATAAGAAGACGGTGGCATACGCTTATGTACCGCAGGTACATTGCCACCTTACAAAACGGGATTTGTGTAGGGACGGATCTATGTGTCCGTCCGCAAAAAACACAATTATTTCAGACAATTTCTTATCCAAGACCAGCTCTTAACACTTATTTGACATAGCATTGGATGAGCGATGATTTTTACATATCTGTACAACGAGACGACCTACACTGTTCATATTGAAGTGTTGGACGATAATCTGTATCGGGCGGTGATTAATGAGCGTGAATATCGCTTCAGCGCAGAACAGATTGACTCCGGTGCCTGGTTGATTGATCTGGAGGGTGCAAGCGAGCGGTCAACAGTGCATACCGCCTCGCATGATGATGCACGGTATCTACAATATAACGGGCAGACGTTTGAACTTGATGTGCCGGATACACGCTCAACACGGCGACGGGGTACAACGACGGCAGGTGGTGCGCTGACCGCACAGATGCCCGGGCAGGTGATGGCTGTCGATGTTAGTGTCGGGGACGCTGTGGAAGCTGGGCAAACATTGGTGGTGCTGGAAGCGATGAAAATGGAAATCCGGGTGAGTGCGTCCACGGCGGGCACTGTGAGCGCGGTACATGTTAGTATGGGGGATGTGGTCGAACGCGGGCAAGTGCTGGTCACTGTGGAACAAACGGGGGATTGATCGCATTTTATTTGATCTGTGGAGTCAAGCACTCAGGTGCGTAAAATTGCCCACATAAACTGTCGCATGATTGCGATGTAATGAGATACGCTGAAGGTGCATTTATGAAATTTCGTCTTCTCGATTATCCCGATGCGGTCACCGTGTAGTCACCGTGCGGGAATGGCTCATTGCAAGGAGTTCCTCATGCTAGATACACTGAACAAGCGTCGCATCGCCATTGACCTTACCCCACAACTGACCATCATTGAAACGATTCTGCGTGAGCGCGAAAC
>DAOTXB010000671.1:0-5182 GCA_034435575.1 Anaerolineae bacterium | reverse complement strand
GCCCGTGTGTTGGAGGTTGCGCTTGATCTAGCAGATGCCCTGACGCGTGCCCATCGCTTACAAATTATTCACCGTGACATCAAACCCGCGAATGTAATGATCGGCGAAGATGGCACCCCGCGCCTGACCGATTTTGGTGTGGCGTATATGGCGAATCAAGAACGTGTCACGGAAGACACATCAGCAGTCGGCACGCTGGATTATATGTCGCCGGAAGCACTAAATATGGACATCGTGGATGGTCGTGCCGATTTATGGTCGTTTGGCGTGGTCTTGTTCGAGATGCTCTCCGGTGAACGCCCCTTTAGAGGCAAGAGCTTCTCTAAAATTATCACCGCTATTATGACCCACAACACACCTGATTTAGAACAACTCTGCCCAGATTTGCCGATAGCGCTGGTAGATCTGATCTATCGTATGCTGGAAAAAGACCGCGACTTACGGATTCCGAGTGTGCGCGTGGTGGGCGCGGAGATTGAGAATATTCTGCTCAACTGGGATACCACCTCGATTCATATTATCCCGCCGAAGCCTCTGGAATCTCAGCGATTCACACGACCAACCATGTCCACAGCGGACATTCCACGCCACAATTTACCCGTACAGGTGACACCCTTCGTCGGGCGAGAGCGCGAGCTGGACGACCTAGAAAAGCTGATTATTGACCCCAATCGTCGCCTGTTAACCATCGTCGGTCCGGGGGGAATGGGCAAAACACGCCTTGCACTAGAAGCCGCAGACCGTCATGTGGGTGAATTCAAACAGGGCGTGTACTTTGTGCCACTCGCGCCACTGAGTGAGCCAGAATCGATTATCGCCACCGTTGCCGGAGCTATCGGCTTTACACCGCGCCAACTGGCTGATGAAAATAACGAAGTCGACGTGAAGGATAAAGGGGCGAACACCGACAAAAAGCAACGCCATTCAGAATGGCAACAACTGCTCGATTACTTCAAAGACAAACAGATGTTGTTGATCTTCGACAATTTTGAGCATGTGCTTGATGGTGGGTCGCTGGCGAGTGAAATCCTCAAACATGCGCCCCGTATCCAAATTATCACCACATCGCGGGAACGCCTGAACTTACAGGAAGAAACGGTTTTTCGCATCGAAGGCATGGAATTCCCGGAAGATGATGCTGTCGATTTTGACGCGGATTACAGCGCGATTCAGCTATTTACTCAGAGCGCCCGCCGTGCCCGACCCGATTTTGACCTGCAAGACAATGATCTGCGCTTAGTCGTAGACATCTGTCGGATGGTACAGGGTATGCCATTGGGGATTCTGCTGGCGGCGGCATGGGTGGAAATGCTCTCGCTAGAAGAAATTGTGGAGGAAATGCGCCATAATTTCGACTTTCTGGAAACAGATATCCGCAACATGCCGGAACGCCACCGCAGTTTACGCGCCATTTTTGATTATTCGTGGGAGATGCTTTCCGACGAGGAAAAACACGTATTCGCCCGTTTGTCCATCTTCCGGGGTGGGTGCAACCGCCGTGCCGCACAAAAGATCATCGGCGCATCTTTACGCACGTTGACCGGCTTAGTGAGTAAATCCTTGCTCCGGCGTGACCCGGATACAGGGCGTTATGAACTGCACGAACTCCTCCGGCAGTACGCCGCGGAATGCTTAGAAACGCTGGGCGAAGGCGACGAGATGCGCCACGCACACAGCAAGCATTTTGCCCAGAATATGCACCGCTATGAATCCGGTTTAGCCGGTGGGCGACAGCTGGAAGCGCTGGATGAAATTGAGGACGATCTAGATAATATCCGCATCGGGTTCAAATGGGCGGTGAAACATAGTGATTATCAATCCGTGATTGATTATGCGACCAGCCTAGACCTCTTCTACCTGCTACGCAATCATCATGAAGAGATGATCGATATGTTTGAATATGCGTTCAAGGCATTTAAGCGCACTAAGGACGACTCCCCGCTGGCGACGAAAGCGCTAGGGCGAGTTATGGCGCGAAGTGCGCGGGCGCTGTGGCGTATGGATGCTCAAGACCTCCCACATTTACGTGAGAATTTGGAGCGTGCCCTAAAAATTGCTGAAGATAATGATGACACAAACGAAGTAATCTTCTGTTTGCAATTGATGTCGCATGTTTACTTGCACGAAGAGCGTGATCTTGATGATATATGGGCGCTTGCTGAACGGCGCGTAGACCTTAGCACACAAATTGGCAACAAAAATGGGGAGGCAGATGCCTATTTCCAGATGGGGTATCTCTCCGCACGTAAGGATAATCTGGAAGACCTCGAATATTATACCCGTCGGAGTTACGAGATTTATCAAGAAATCGGTGATCGCTATAGCATGTCCGCCGCTCTACATAACCTCGGCGCATATCAGGATATGCAGGGCAATCTGGAGGGTGCAGAGGAAATTTACAAAGTAGTGCTTGATATTCGCCTAGAGATTCGCAATCTTCCCAATGCGGTCAAAACGCTGATCCTGCTGGCATGGGTGGCGCACAATCGAGGTGACTTCCATGGAGCGAAAAACTACCTCATCGATACTGAAATCATCGCGCATCAGCGCCACATGCATCATAGCCTAGCGGAGGCAAACAGAATTCGCAGTGCCATCGCCTTTGCAGAAGAAAATTATGAGGCGGCATTGGAACTCGCGGAAAATGCTCACGCATATGAACGTAACGGCAAGCACAAAGACGAACAGTTCATGAGTAAGTTGTTCAGCGCACTAGCATATATTGGTTTAGACAAGCCCGCCCGCGCCCGCCCACACGCTTTTGCCTTTCTCAAACAGATTATGAAGAAGCTCAACCCGAGCCACTATGGGAACGGCATGCGCCATAAAATCGCGCACGCGCTACAACCCATTATCATTCTGTTAGCCAAAGATAACGCGCTAGAACTTTCTGCTCGTTTAACCGCATTTTCATTGCACGATACTAATGCCGCGCCTTGGATGCATCAACATCCTATATTTGCCCGCCATATCGCACAGTTACGTGTGGCACTCCCCGCAGATGTGTATGCTGAGGCAACATCATGGTGCGAAACAGCAGAGTTTGAAGCCGTAGTTAACTGTATACATCAAGTTATCGCAGAGTATGACCGTCAAGAAACCGGCACAGTTGGTTTGCCCTCGCCCTATGATGGCACCAATAGCGATGTTATCGCCGTGCCCGTGCATGTACAAAGTGCCAACGAATCGCTGATTGAACCGTTATCCGAGCGCGAGTTAGAGGTGTTGAACCTGATTACACAGGGGTATAGCAATCGGGAAATCGCGGAGCAATTGGTGGTCGGGTTAAGCACGGTGAAAAAACACATCAACCATATTTACGGCAAACTCAATGTCACCAGCCGAACCCGCGCTATCGTGCGCGCCGGTCAGTTGAATCTGGTTTAGTTACACCTGCAATCATCCCTATTCTGCGCCAATAAACCCACACTATTGGCGCAGGCTTCATAAATTAAGACGCGCTTTCTTTTTAAAGTGAATCTAACCGATCTGAGCGGAAGGATACATAGATCAATCTCTACACAGTAATCGTTTTGTAGGGAGGCATCTGCGTATGCCACCGCCACTTCTAAGAATTTACCGAAACTTATTTATTCAACAACATAGAAGCGTTTTTGGGTTACAATAGATTTACCTGTCGGCAAGGCATAGGTTGAGTCTCATGAGCTTATTACGCAAATTACGCGAACGGATGATTCCCCGTGTGGGTGAATTTGTCGCTATCTATCAGGATGGGCGTTTGCTGGCGGAAGGCACGGTTGTCGCGGCAGACCAGCGCACGATTACCATTGCCGGCAAAAACGGGTTAATTGATCTGGACACAACCACCCTGCGACGGGGTTTGGGCGATGGTTCGATCATCGTGCAACGGGAAGACACAGATTCGCATGATGACTACAGCATATTCTTTGAAGATGGCTTTGATATTGCCTCTAATGACAATGAATTTTAGGGGTAGCAAGATTATACTTGTGTATCGGCAGTCATCATCTGTGCGTCATTTATCCATTTGCACAACAGACAAAAACCTTTAACGTGATATGTCTGCGCGTCTCACGGCAAATACAAGCGAGCACCCGCCTTTATTTTGAACAAACGAGGGGAAGAGCATCATGGGAAGTTTTTTCAAAGGATTGTTGACTCTGATTGCGCGTCTGGTCGGCAATCGTGGCGATGATTCTACCACGGGCACACCATCACCACCGACTAACGGCGACACAACAGCACCGCCTGCGGAACCCACTGCACCGATTGATATGGACGATCTCCTTGACGATGACTTGCTTGATATTGATGATGGCACGATTGTAGAAGCGCCCGCGCCAATCCCTAATGACGAAGCACCGCCACCACCGATTACATCGCCCATCAACCCGGACGATGACGCGCATGACCATGACCATTCTGATTGTAATTTTCCAGAAACACACGATATACCATCAGACGTTTCGCATGCAGACGTGCCCGAAATTGTCACGGATGCACAGGCAGGGTCATTTGGCGCACAGGCGCTATTAACAAATGACATCGCCCCGACATTTAGCACACAATCGAGTGATTGCATTGTCACAGTACGCCCAGAACTCGGCTCGGTCAATTTACGGCTTGGACCGAACCTTAAGTTTGAACCGCCTATCGCCAAAACACGGGGTGGGATCACCTATGAATTGGTGGGTGCCGCGGAGCCGGATGAGAACGATTTGCGCTGGTTCGCGGTTAAACTCGGCACCACAAGTGGCTGGATTCGCAGTGATCTGGTCAATCTCTCCGCCGAATGTGCGTCTCATACGTTCATCAATGACGAAGATGTGGCACAACCCGATCAACCGCCAATCACTGGCAAATTTCCGCTTCCCGTCAAGGCATCCATCTCACAGGGTTATTGGTCGCGCCATCGCGGATATGATATGAATAGTGCGGAAGGCACAGCGTTAGTCGCACCAATCGACGGTACCTGCATCCGGCAGATAGTCTGTACAAAATGCACCGCCGCCCGCCCAAACCGTTACCCCAACGGCAGTTTTCAATGCCCGGATACATGGACTGATCCAGCATGGGGCTATGGGTATGGCAATTTTATGATTGTGCGCCATGATTACGCGCTGTTGCCCGCAGACATGCAAGCGGAGATGGACAAGCGTGGTTTAGGTCAGGGCTTCGCGTATATCCTCTATGCCCATTT
>DAOTXB010000670.1:0-2759 GCA_034435575.1 Anaerolineae bacterium | reverse complement strand
ATGTTCGGGGATGGTCTCTCCGCGGCGGAACCCTTTATGGAACCGGAACCGTGGGTATTCTACTTGCAAGAAGGTCTGGCAAATGGTGATGTCGGCATGGCAGTCGCGGTCAATGTTGTCTGGGGATTGTATGCGCCAGATGGCCCATGGGGTATTGAAAACCGCGATGATGTACTCTCCTGGACACCAATGCCAGCCGTTAGTGCAGGCGAAGGCATCAACGGTCAGGATTTTGTCAGCATGGGTGGTGGCTGGGGCTGGGCGATGTCCAGCACAACCGAAAATCCAGAACTTGCGTGGGAATTCATTCAGTTTATGTCCAGCGCAGATAGCATCACACAATATACGCAGGGCGTAGGTGGTATCCCGACTCGTCTTGATGCCTCTGTTGATGATGACCATGTTGCCGCTATCACAGAGCAGGTCATGCCTTATCAATCGTTCCGTCCATTGAGTGTGGATTACAATCGTGTGTCTGAACAGATCCAGATTGCAACCGAGCGCATCATGCTGGGTGAAGCCACTGCACAGGAAGCAATGGAACTCTTTGCTGAAGCAATTGTAGATATTGTTGGCGAAGACAACGTGAAGCGTCTACCGTTAGACTAAAATCCATTTTTTTGGTGGCATTCTACGGATGTGCTGTGGGATGCCACCAATCAACCATAGATTGTTGAAAATTCGATGTTCTCCCTACAAGTTGACGCAAAATCCGTTACCATCTTCAATCGCAAATTCTCCCGTCGCCGCCTGAGCGAATATTCGCTCTTGCTGTTCATGCTACCTGCACTGGCGTTGATGATACTCTTCGTCATCATTCCGGCTTTATGGGCGATCATCATCAGCTTTACCAATCAAGCATTGATTGGACCCAACGCGAAAAATTATTCGTTCATCGGATTCGAAAATTATATGCAGTTGCTCTCCGATGGCGAATTCTGGAACTCGTTGCAGATTAGCTTTATTTTTGTGTTCGGCTCAGCATTTGTTGGGCAATTCCTGATCGGCTTCACGCTGGCACTATTACTCAAATATTCGGGATTCATCAATAAGAGTATCGTAGGGGGCAGTGTACTACTGGCGTGGGTCATACCGGAGATTGTGGCAGTTTATATCTGGGCAAGTGTGCTGAATTTTCAGAGTGGTTCAGCCAATCAAATCCTAACCGCCTTTGGTCTCGAAAAACAACGCTGGCTGATTGACACGCCCCTGTTAGCGCTGATTATCGTTAATATCTGGCGGGGCACGGCTTTTACCATGTTGCTGATTTCTTCTGCACTAGAAGCCATCCCTGAAGCCCTTTATGATGCCGCGGCGGTTGATGGCGCATCGACATGGCGAAAATTTCGATACATTACTCTGCCTCTGCTACGCTACACAATTCTGATGAGTTTCATCTTGATTACGATGGGAACATTTTCTGTGTTTGGTATTGTCTTCGCCATGACGGGTGGCGGTCCACTTGGACGATCTGAGGTCATTGGCGTATATATTTATCGAAACGCCTTTGAATATCGTGAGATTGGCTATGGTTCAGCGGCATCGGTGATCATGCTACTGATTAACTTAGCGCTGGCGTTGGTCTATCTACGCTTCATCCGTATCGACTGGTCGGAGGAAGCATAAATGGCAACACAACAACGGGTACGATCCTCTCAAATCGGTAAATGGTTATACTATGCAATCATCTTCCTATTCTTCTTTGGTCCAATTTCGTGGCTAGTCCTCGCCTCTATCAACGCTAATCCCTCATCTGCATGGGAGATTCCAGGGGAGACGACTTTCAGTAATTATGTGCAACTCGTCACTGAGAGCGAAATTGTGCTCTGGTTGCGTAATAGCTTCATTCTAGCAATCGGCACAACGATAGTGACGGTTGTGTTAGCGACATTAGCGGCATATCCATTATCGCGGGTACCGTTTCCCGGTAAAGCCGTGTTTATGTACACGCTTCTTCTGGCGCGGGTGATGCCAATAACAGCGGTCATCATTCCGATTTTCAGCATGTCAGTGCAGTTACAACTTGTGAACACGTTTCACGGCGCTATCTTGATTCTCTCTGCGATGCAATTGCCGATTTCGCTCTGGATTATGAAAGGCTTTGTCGATGGTATCCCAATTGATTTGGAAGAGGCGGCGTGGTTAGACGGCTGTGATCGCATCAACGGTTTAGTACGCATCGTCTTCCCGTTGATGGGTCCTGGTGTTGCTGTGACAGGCTTGTTCGCCTTTCTCGCCGCATGGGGTGACTTTCTTATTCCGCTGGTAATTTTACGCTCTCCCGATACTTTCCCGATTGCGATGGGCTTGTATCGTGCTTTCGGCAATCAAGGTGCTGTTGATTTCGGCTTCCTGACTGCACTCGCGGTGGTCTATAGCGCGCCGTCAATTTTACTCTATATCGTTGCACGGCAGTATCTCGTCAAGGGCATGACTGCTGGTAGCGTCAAAATGTGAGGTGCCATCATACCCCTTTACGATTCTATTGTTCCTTGCTTCGGCTCACGCTTCACTGTCGTCATGATGCCCAACGTGCGACGTTATCGCGTTTTCCCACTGGGAACATTCCACTATTTTGACTGGCAGAAGACCGATACAGTCGGCATTAGCATCGGCACATCACCACAAATTGTGAGTAGCGAAACTGCGGACATCGGTCTGGTGGTTGACGGTGTCACGCGCATCTTACCGTTTAGTGAAACTTACCCCACTTTTGAGCATATCACGCAGGAAATTACACCGCTAACAACCGTGTTTCA